>NZ_JACRSP010000003.1:300000-408058 GCF_014384765.1 Feifania hominis
TCATGTCGCTGACCATGAAGGCGTAGAAGCCGTGGCTCGCAGCGTCGGTGGCGGTGGCGCGGCAGCAGACGTTGGTCTTGACGCCGCACACGAGCACATTCTGCACCCCGTGCTCGCGCAGCACCTCGTCGAGGTTGGTCTTGAAGAACGCGGACGCCGCGTACTTGCGCCAGATGATGTCGTGCACCGGGTCGATGGGGATGCGCTCGTCCATGAGCTCGCCGCCCGTCTCGGGGGAGAGCGTGGCCTTGGCCATGCGGGTCAGCTCCGGATTCACGGGCTTGTCGTGGTCGTGAATGGTGTAGATCGGCACGATCAGAACGCCCTTTTCGCGCATTTTGTTGATTTTCTCGGGGTAGGTTTTGAGCATCTGCTCGGTCATCTCGTAGTAGGCCTTGCCGCCGGGCTTGGTGAAGTCGTGCTGCATGTCGACAACGAGCAGTGCGGTCTTGTGCTGGGGAATTTTCATGGCGGTTTCTCCTTTCGGTTGGCTCAGATTTGCTCCTGGAAAATTCGCATGGTGTTGGCGCGAATGCGCGGCAGCTCCGTGATGAAGAGCACCACGAGAATGGTCGCGTAGGGAAGAATGCCGATCAGCGAGGCGACGACGGGGCCGACATAGTTGTTGAGAATGATCTGCAGCGCCCGTGCAAAGCCGAACAGCAGCGCGAAGAGAGACGCCTTGACGGGGTCTTTCTTGCCGCAGTTGATCGCCGACAGGCAGATGAAGCCGCGCGAGGCGGACATGTCGAGCGTGAAGATGCCGACGCTCTCGACCGATAGGTTGAGTCCGGCGAGCGCGCAGGTCACCCCGCAGATGACAAGCGTCCAGATGCGGATGCTCTTGACCTTGATGCCGACGGCCTTTGCGGCCTCCTCGTTCTCGCCCGCCACGCGCACGTGGACGCCGAATTTGGTGCGGTAGAGCACCACGGTGAGCACGGTCACAATGACAAAGGAGAGATAGGTCAGCGGGGTCTGGTTGTTGAAGATGTCCCCGAGGATGGGGATGTCGCGCAGAATGGGAATGTCGAGCTTCATCTTGGCCGGGTCAATGAGGCTGGTCGCGTTGAGCGAGCCGCGCGACTGAAAGAAAGCCTGCAGCAGAAAGGGCGGCACACAGCTTGCGACCGTGTTCAGGGAGAGGCCGACGATGGTCGGGTTGCCTCCGAGATGCACGACGAAGAGCCCGAAGATGAGATTGAAGACCAGGCACACCACAATGCCCATTGCAAAGCCGAGGGCGATGCTCTCGCCGAGCACGGTGAAGAGAATGCCGCCGAACGCGCCGAAAGTGATGGCGCCCTCGAGCGAGATGTTGAACACGCCCGCGCGCTGGACAAAGACGCCGCCGATGACGCACAGCAGATAGGGGGTCGACATCTTGAGGGTCATGTTGAGCAGACTGAGAATAATGTCCATGTTCTCTCCCCCTTTCTAGAGCGCGCTCTTCTCGCGGGTCTGCTTTCTGCCGAGGCGGCCCCGCAGCTTTTCAAACAGCTGGGTGTTCTCCTTGACATAGCGCGCCGAGAGGAAGAGGATAAGCGAGCTCTGGATGATGTTGATCAAATCGACCGGGATTCCCATGCTGGCCTGCAGCGAGACGCTGCCATACTTGAACGCCCCGAAGAGCACCGACGCCACAAGGATGCCGAGCGGGTGCTGCCGGGCGAGCACGCAGATCATCAGGCCGTCCCACCCGAGACCGGGCGAGCCGGAGAAGCCGGGAATGAAGCTCTTGTTGACGCCGAGAATCTCGGTTGCGCCGGCGATGCCCGCGAAGAGGCCGCCGAGCACGAAGACGATGATGGTCTTCTTGTAGACTTTCATGCCCACCGCGTCCGAGAACTCCGACTGCTTGCCGATGCAGTTGATCTCGTAGCCGAAGCGGGTCTTTCGCAGAACGATCCACACCGCGATGAGAATCACAAGGGCGATGTAGAAAGCGATGGTCACGCGGTATTTTGAGTCGATGCGCGGGATCACCGCGGACTCGTGGACCATCGGGGTCGAGGTGTAGGCCAGATGGCCGCTGCACGGGCCGTTGGTGAGAAAGGTGGCCACGATCATGGCGATGTTGTTGAGCATGATGGTCACGACGATCTCGTTGATGCGCATGTAGGCCTTGAGAAGCGCCGGAATCAGCGAGAAGAGCATGGCGACCACCGCTCCGCCCGCAATGCACACCGCAATGTGCAGCGCGGGGGGCAGCCCTGTGAGCGTGAAGCCGAGGTAGGCGGCGAAGAAGGCGCCGAGCGTGAGCTGGCCCTCAATACCCATGTTGTAGACCCCGGCCGTAAAGGAAAAAGAGGTCGCGATGCCGGTGATGATCATGGGGGTGGCAAAGCCCAGCGAATTCATGATGCCGCCGTAGCTGAGCAGCGACTTTTTGATGATGTAGCCGTATACGGCAAAGGGATTCTGGCCGAGGGCAAGTGTGAAGAGACTGCCGATCAGAAAGGCGAACGCGATCGGAATCAGAAAGTTCAGAACGGATGCCGTCCGCCTGCGCTGTTTTAACATGTGACTCATGGCGCCCTCCTACTGTCCGGCCGCGAGCGGCACGGCCTGCGGCTTCTTCTGCGACTTTGCCCCCGACATGTAGAGGCCGAGCTCCTGAAAGCTCACGTCGTCCGACTTGAACTCGCCGACGATCTCCCCCTTGTACATCACGAGCACGCGGTCGGAGAGACCGACGACCTCGGACAGGTCGGAGGAGATGATCAGCGCGGCTTTGCCCTCGTCGCGCAGCTTCAAAATGCTGTTGTGGACGAACTCCGTCGCGCCGATGTCGATGCCGCGGGTGGGCTGGCTTGCGAGGAGCACTTTCGGCGACCGGGAGAACTCGCGCGCGATGATGATCTTCTGGGCGTTGCCGCCCGAGAGAGACGAGACCGGCGGGTCGTCGGCCGAGAGACGGATGTCATACTCCCCGACGAGACGCTCCTTGTTCTCGCGGATGCTCTTGCTGCGCATGAAGCCCTTTTTGCAGTAGCAGTCGCAGCAGTGGTAGCCCGCGATCAGATTCCGGCTGACCGGCACCTCGCGGCACAGGCCCTGGCGGTAGCGGTCCTCGGGTACCACGGCGACGCCGTCGGCGCGCAGATCGCTCGGCCACTTGCCGGTGACGTCCTTTCCGTCGACGGTGATGGTGCCGCCGGTGGTGTTCATCAGACCTGTCAGGCAGTACATCAGCTCGGTCTGGCCGTTGCCCTCGATGCCTGCGATGCCCACGACCTCGTTAGCGTGAATGTCAAACGAGACGTCGTTTACCACCTTTTTGCCGTTCCCGTCGAGCGCCGAGAGCCCCCGCACCGAGAAGAGCGTCCTGGTCTCGTCAACGGGCTTGCCGCTCTTCTGCACGCGCAGGAGAATCGGCCGGCCGACCATCTTCTCGGCGAGCGATTCACGCGTGGCGCTCTCGTCGTTTGTGACGGTGTCGATCAGGCGGCCCTGGCGCATGACGCTGATGGTGTCGGCGCAGCGCTTGACCTCGTCGAGCTTGTGGGTGATGATGATAATGGTCTGCCCGAGCTTTTTGAAGTCCTCGAGCTGGTTCATGAACTCCTCGACCTCCTGGGGAATGAGCACAGCCGTCGGCTCGTCGAGGATGAGGATTTTGACGTTGCGGTAGAGCATCTTTAAAATTTCGACCCGCTGGCGCGCCCCCACGGCGATGTCCATGACGCGGTCGTTTACATCGAGATTGAAGTTGAGCTTGTCGACAAGCTCCTGAATGCGCCGGCGCTCCTCCTTGATGTCGATGGTGAGGCCGGAAAAGGTCTTCGAGCCGATCCTTCGGGTCTTGTTGATCTCGGCGCCGAGCAGGACGTTTTCAAAGATGGTCAGGCTCGGCGCCAGCTTGAAGTGCTGGTGGACCATGCCGATTCCGTGCGCAATGGCGTCTTTGGGAGAGCGCAGAGTAACCGGCTCGCCCTCGATGAGAATCTCGCCCGAGGTCGGCTCCAGAATGCCGTAGAGCATGTTCATCAGCGTCGTCTTGCCCGCGCCGTTCTCGCCGATGATGGCGCGGATTTCGCCCTGCTTCACCGCAAAGCTGATCTGATCGTTGGCGGTGAAGTCCCCAAATTTTTTGGTGAGATTGCGGGTTTCAATGATATTCATGTGCTCACCTCTCTGTGACAGTGGGTACTCCGGGCCCCGCCGAGGCGGAGCCCGGAGCCTGGTTGCTGCTTACTTTTTCTGGTCGGCCCACCACTGCTCGAAGCGGACCTCGCCATGCGTATAGGTGTCAAAGGGAACGAGCTCGCCGCTGGCAATCTGCTCTTTGAGATCGGCCAGAAGAGTCTTGAGTTCCTGGAACTTCTCGGGGTTGGTGACATGCTTTTCGATGACGGACATGTCGGTCAGCCGGAGAATCTCACTGCCGACGCCCCAGATGAACTCATCCTGCTCGAGCAGAGTGCCCTCCTGCCAGAGTTCGCCGAGGATGACCATGTTGCGCCCGGTGTCGCGCACGACGCTTGTGAGAATGTAGCCGTCTTCCACGGCGTCCTGGTCGTTGTCGACGCCGATGCCGAAAGCGTTGTTCATGCGGCAGGCCTGAAGACCGCCGAGACCCGCGGTACCGCAGCAGGTCCAGATGACGTCGCAGTTCTGGTTTTTGATCATGTTCTCCGCCACGGTCTGGCACAGCGCCGTGTCGGTGTTGCCGACGGTGTAGTCCACCTGGATATTGACGTTGTCGTTGTAGTAGTGCGCGCCGTGCTGGAACGCGTCAAAGTAGCGGTAGAAGCCGACCGACTCGGTCGGGAAGATGCAGCCGATGTTGACGCCCGGGCGGTTGCCGACGCCGTCGACAATCTCGTTGCCGTCGGTCGCGACAAAGGCGGCGGCCACACCCGCGAGGAAGGTGTGCTCAGGCAGCAGGAACTGGCTGTCGACCACGTTTGCGTACTTCTCCTCGGGCCGCCAGGAGGTGGGCATGCCGAGCGGCACAAAGATCTGGTCCGGGTAGTCGTTGACGACCTTGTAGGTCTCGGTCATGACGGTGTAGTCCATGATGATGATCAGCCCGTAGCCCTCCTCGGCCACCTCGCGGATGATCAGCTCGCCCTGCGAGACGTCGGCGGGCTCCACGGTGATGCTCTTGATGCCGTAGAGGCGCTCAAGCTCCTTGAGACCCTCGGCCGCGCCGTCGTTGAAGCCGTGGTCGCCGAGGCCGCCCTCGTTAAGGATGAGCGCGATCATGTTCTCCTTGGCGTCCATGTCCTTGCCGGGATCGGTTCCGGGGTCGGTGCCCGGCGTAGTTCCGGGATCGACTGTGCCGGGGTCTTTCGTGTCGCTGCAGCCGGTGAACAGGCCGACGATCAGAATCAGGGCCGTCAGCAGCGCAAGAATGCGGGTGTGTGCTCTCATGTCAAAGTTTCCTCCTTTTTTGTTGTGGTCCGTTTCCCATGACGATAGAAGTATATCATCATGTTGTTATGACTACATGATATGACGAGAACTCCCAAAATTCAATTGATAAAGATTCTGAAAAAGGGCGGGCGGGTCTGTGCATATCAGACAAGACGTCTTATCGGCGCCACGGCCGCCGAGACAGAAAGAGGCCCGGGCGATTTCGCCCGGGCCTCTTTGTAGAGAGCTTAGAAAATCTCCGGCAGGAGATGGATGACATCGGTTCGGTAGCAGAGCCGGAAGTGCTCGATGGGCTGGACATCCCCATCGCGGCTGCCCTGTGTGACGCCGGCATACTCCAGGAGAGGAAACCCGCTTTTCACGTGCAGAGCCTCGGCCATCGCGGCGTCGCAGACAATTGCTTTCAGATAGGCCTGCGCCTTTGACGCCTCGAGATGATAGTCCTCGCGGATGATGTCCATCATGGAGTAGCCGATAAGGTCGTACTTTTCAAAGCCGGGCAGTGCGGCGAGGCTGATGAGACTCTGCGCAAAGATGGCCGGCATCTCATCGGCGTAGTAGAGGCGCTCGAAGCGCAGCACGGGAGCGCCCGGCGCGAGCGCAAGCCCCGGCGCGGCGTCGTCCGGGCAGGGGATAACCTCCTTGCGTAGCAGCTCGCGGCGCGGCGTCATGTTCTGCCGGCGGATGGATTCGCTGCAGCTGACAGCGCCCGTTCTGGTCGCGTTTTCCTGCTTCGGCAGGCTGGACTGATCCGCGACAAAGGTGCCCTTGCCCTGTATCTTGTAAATGAAGCCCTCGGCGGCCAGCAGATCCATGGCCTTGCGCACGGTGATGCGGCTGGCGCTGAAGCGGTCCATCAGCTCCTTTTCCGAGGGGATGAGATCACCCGGGCTCAGCTCGTGGCTGTTGATCTGGTTCAAGATTGCCATCTTGACGATGTAGTACTTGGGAACAAGCTGATTTTCCGGTGCGATTCGCTGCATGTTCATCGCTTCCATCGGCTTTGCGCCTCCTCACGGCGGCCGGGGCCGCCCAAAACTAAGTTAATATAATATCATATTAAGATAAAACAGGAGAAAAAACAAGGGTTTTCCCCCAATTTTCCGCGTAAAATTGGAAATACAAGACAGAAAATCCGATGATTGACAACAAGAGGTCATTATGTTATAACGAATTTAACAGAGACAGAGGAGGAATGACGATGCAGTACCGTCCGCTTGGAAACACGGGTATGATGGTCTCGGAGATCGGCCTCGGCTGCGAGCACCTGGAGGGAAAACCGTACGAGGTGGTCGCCGAGACCGTACACGCGGCATTGGAGGCGGGAGTCAATCTGCTCGACGTCTTCATGAGCGAGCCGCAGGTGAGAAGCAACATCGGCCGGGCGCTCGAGAGCCGGCGGGACCGGGCGCTGATTCAGGGCCACATTCGCGCCGTGTGGCAGAATGGCCAGTACGGCCGCACGATGGACGTGGAGAAGTGCAGAGTCTTTTTTGAGGATCTGCTCACGAGGCTTCGCACCGACTATCTTGACATCGGCTTTCTGCATCTGGTCGACACGCCGGAGGACTTTGAGAGAATCTTCGACGGCCCCATATTGGAGTATGCGCTCGAGCTGAAGAGCCGCGGGGTCATCCGCGCGCTCGGCATGAGCTCCCACAACCCGGTCACGGCGCTGCGCGCGGTTGAGAGCGGGTTGATCGACGTGCTCTTCTTCCCGATAAACGCCGCGTACGATCTGCTCGCCGAAGAGGCAAAGGTGCCTCTGCCGCTGCCCGAGGGCTACTTTGACCGGCTCGACGTCGACGGGATAAACCCCGTGCGCGGGCGGCTGTACCGCACCTGTGAAAGACAGGGCGTCGGCATCACGGTGATGAAGAGTCTTGCGGCGGGCGCGCTGCTCAATGAGAAGACCTGCCCGTTCGGCCGGGCGCTGAGCGTGCCGCAGTGCATCCACTACGCGCTGACGCGGCCGGGGGTGTCGAGCGTGCTCGTCGGCATGAAGAGCGCGGCCGAGGTCGAACAGGCCGTCCGCTACGAGACCATGGACCCGCGCGAGCGCGACTACAGCGAAATTCTCTCGTCGGTGCCGCGCTTCAATTTAAAGGGGCAGTGCATGTACTGCAACCACTGCCTGCCCTGCCCGAAGCACATCGACATCGCGCAGGTCGGCAAGTACCTCGATCTCGCGCTGGTGGAGCAGCAGGTCTCCCCCACGGTGCGCGCGCACTACGAGGGTCTTGCGCACACGGCGGGCGAGTGCATCGCCTGCGGCAGCTGCGAGAAAAACTGCCCGTTTGAGGTGCCGGTGATGGAGCGCATGCGCCGCGCCGCGCAGCTCTTCGGCAGATGACAAAACAGAGAAAAGAGAGCTCACGCACTGCGTGAGCTCTCTTTTTTTCGCCTGAGCAGGATGACCGTCAGCACAAGGCCGACGCCCACGGCGGCGCCGGCTGTGTCGATGAGCACGTCGCGCAGCTCGCATGAGCGCCCCGGCACGAAGTACTGGTGCAGCTCATCCGACACGGCGTAGAGCGCGCACACGCCAAGCGACAGGCCGGCGCAGGACTGCCACCGCCGCGACCAGCTCGCCGCGGCGGGTGCGACAAACACGCCGAGCAGCAGGTAGCCTGCAAAGTGGGCGCACTTTCGCACCACGGCGCCGATCGCCGCCGCGATGGAGACGATCTGTGCCTCGGGCAGAGAGCCGAACCAGGGCAGCGCCCGGAGCACCGCGACAATGGCGCCCCGGCTCGTGCCGCTCGAGGCCGTGCCGTTCTGCGCCGAAAAGGCGAAGAGCACAGCCATCCAGCACAGGGTGAGAACGAGCGCCGCCGCCCGGACTTTCTTTGATGTTACAAGCATGGTTTTCTCCGATTTTCGCTGTTTTTTTTGTTTTACACGGTTTTTACAATTCCATCATACCGTCTTTTCATGGAAAAGCAATACTGTATCTGCAATCGAAAGAAACCATCAAATAGAAAACGGAGCGTGAAAAGATTGAAAAGAATGTTGAGTATTCTGCTGGCAGCTGTGCTTGTGCTGGCTGTCTTCGCGGGCTGCGCGCCCAAGAGTGAAGACCCCGGGACAACCGATCCCGGAACAACCGACCCCGGTACGACAGACCCGGGCACCACGGATCCCGGCACCTCGGACGAGAGCGCAAAGCTCGCCGTCGTCGGCTCCACTTCCGTCGGCCCGCTCATGGAGAAGTTCGTCGCGGGCTACAGCAAGGTAAAGCCGAACGTGGAAATTGAAGTCACTCAGGTCGGCTCGGGCGCGGGCATCACCGCCGCCGTGGACGGCACCGCCGACATCGGCATGAGCTCGCGCGACCTCAAAGACGAAGAGGTGCAGAAGGGCCTCGTCCCCACCTCCATCGCCATTGACGCGATTGCGGTCGTGGTTCACCCCGACAACAAGGTGGAGAACCTGACGGTCGATCAGATTCAGAAGATCTTCTCCGGCGAGATCACCAACTGGAAAGATGTCGGCGGCGAGGACAAGGCCATCACCGTGGTCTCCCGCGAGGAGGGCTCCGGCACCCGCTCGGCCTTTGAGGAGCTCGTAGGGCTCCAGAGAGAAGTCGAGAAAGACGGTCAGAAGCTCACCGAGTCGCTGCTCAGCGACAAGGCGGTCACCTCCGAGGGAACGGGCGCGGTCAAGGCGACGGTCGCGGGCAACCCCCAGGCCATCGGCTACATCTCGCTGGGAATGATGGAGTCCTCTGTCAAGGCTGTCTCGGTTGACGGCGTGGCCTGCAGCGTCGAAGACGTCGTGGCCGGCACCTACAAGATCTCAAGACCGTTCCTGCTCGTCACGAAAGGCGAGGCCACAGGCGCCGCAAAGGAGTTCATCGAATACATCCTCTCCGATGAGGCCCAGGCTCTGGTCGAAGAGAACGGCTACATCAAAATTCAGTAAATCCGCCTCCACCACCCCCGTTTTACGGGGATGTGAGTTACTCTTCATTTTCTCCATAGACACTCTTTGGCCGGCGACAGATCCTGTTGCCGGCTAAAGCGCAGTCATGGGGCTGGAAACAGCCGAAAGGAAACGCCAATGAAAGCGAGAAATCTTCTCGAACAGATCATGAAAGGCATCTTTGTTCTGTGCAGCGCGGTGTCTGTCGTCTGCATCGCCTTCATCTGTTTTTACCTCTTTGCGCGGGGCGTCCCCGCCATTGCCGAGATCGGCTTTACCAATTTCATCTTCGGCACGAAGTGGAGCCCGTCGAGCCTGGACTTCGGCATTGCGCCCATGATTGTGGCGAGCTTCTACGCCACGCTCGGCGCGGTGCTCATCGGGGTTCCCATCGGCCTGTTCACCGCGGTCTTTCTCGCGCGCTACTGCCCGAAGCGCCTCTACCGGGTGCTCAAGCCCGTCGTGGAGCTGCTCGCCGGCATTCCGTCGGTGGTCTACGGCTTCTTCGGGCTGGTGGTCATCGTGCCCATCATCCGCGAGCGCCTCGGGGGCAACGGCCAGAGTCTGCTCGCAGCCATCATCATTCTCTCGATTATGATACTGCCGAGCATCATCAACATCTCCGAGACCTCCATCCGCGCGGTGGGCGGCCAGTACTATGAGGGCGGTCTTGCGCTCGGCGCCACCCACACCGAGTCGGTGTTCGGGGTGGTGCTGCCGGCGGCGAAGTCGGGCATCATCACCTCGATCATCCTCGGCATCGGGCGGGCCATCGGCGAGACCATGGCGGTCATACTGGTCGCGGGCAACTCCACGGCCATGCCGAGCTCCATCCTCGACGGCGTGCGCACCATGACCGCCGGCATCGCGCTGCCCATGGGCTACGCGACCGAGACCGAGCAAAATGCGCTCTTCGGCATCGGCGTGGTGCTCTTCGTGTGCATCATTCTACTCAACATCGCGCTGAATGTCGTCCGCGGGAGAGGGGGTACACAGGAGTGAGAAGAGCAAAGGGGATCGCCCTGAGAGTGGGCGTCTTTCTGTCGGCGGGCATCACGGTCGGCACGCTGGCTGTCATTTTGGGCTTTGTGTTTTTCAACGGAATCCCCCACGTCAACCTCGACTTTCTGCTGGGCGACGCGGCAAGCGGCAAGCTCGGCATCTACCCCGCCATCATCACAACCGTCTACATCGTGGGTCTCGCGCTTCTCATCGCGGCGCCCATCGGCATCTGCACGGCCATCTATCTCAACGAGTATGCAAAGCGGGGCAGCAAATTCGTCAAGGTGGTGCGCCTTGCGGCCGAGAGCCTGTCGGGCATTCCGTCGATTGTCTTCGGCCTGTTCGGCATGATTTTCTTTGTGACCCGCCTCGGCTGGCGGTGGAGCATTCTCGCCGGCGTGATGACGGTGTCGATCATGATTCTGCCGACCATGATCCGCTCGACCGAGGAGTCGCTCAAGAGCGTGCCGGACGCCTACCGCGAGGGCAGCTTCGGCCTCGGCGCGGGAAAGCTGCGCACGTTCTTCGTCGTCGTGCTGCCGTCGGCTCTGCCGGGCATCATCGGCGCGATCATCCTCTCGATGGGGCGCATCGTCGGCGAGACGGCGGCGCTGATGCTCACCGCGGGCACCATGCTCAAAATTCCCAAAGACCTCTTCTCGCAGGGGCGCACCCTGTCGGTGAACATGTACATTCTCGCCAAGGAGGGCATTGACATGGGCGAGGCCTACGCCACAGCCGTCGTGCTGCTCGCAACGGTTCTGGCGCTCAACGCCGTCGCCAATCTCCTCGGCAAAAAACGCAGGAAAGGTTGATTGTATGCAGCCGCAAATTCAGATTCAGATTCAGAATCTCGATCTCTACTATGACAGTTTTCAGGCGCTCAAAAACATCAATCTCGACATCGCCGAAAAGGAGATCACCGCTTTCATCGGGCCGTCGGGCTGCGGCAAGTCGACGCTGCTCAAGTCCATCAACCGCATGAACGATCTTGTCGAGGGCTGTCGCATCACGGGGGAGATCAAAATAGACGGCAAGAACATCTACGACCGCGACGTCGACGTGCCGAGTCTGCGCAAGCGCGTGGGCATGGTCTTTCAAAAGCCGAACCCGTTTCCCATGTCGGTCTATGACAACATTGCCTACGGCCCGCGCACGCACGGCATTCGCAAAAAGGCAAAACTCAACGAGATCGTCGAGCAGAGCCTGCGCGGCGCGGCCATGTGGGATGAGATCAAGGACCGTCTCGGCAAGTCGGCGCTCGGCCTGTCGGGCGGCCAGCAGCAGCGCCTGTGCATCGCGCGCGCGCTCGCAGTGAACCCGGACATTCTGCTGATGGATGAGCCCACCTCGGCGCTCGACCCGATTTCCACCATCAAAATTGAGGACCTGATGGCGGAGCTCAAGCAGAAGTACACCATTGTCATCGTCACGCACAACATGCAGCAGGCGACGCGCATCTCAGACAAAACAGCTTTCTTTTTGCTCGGCGAGGTGGTAGAGTATAATCAGACGGATTTGCTCTTCTCCATGCCGAAAGACAAGCGAACCGAAGATTACATCACCGGCCGCTTCGGCTGATGGAAAGGGAGATTCTATGAGAAATCGATTTGACGCCGAGCTCGAGCGCCTGGGCGACGCTCTCGTCGACATGGGGAGCATGGCCGAGCAGGCGCTCGGCGACACCATCGCGGCGCTCAAGGACCGCGACTACGACAAGGCGCGCGCTCTGATTGCAAACGCCGACCGCGCCGATCAGGCCGAGCGCAGCATCGAGAGCGCCTGCCTGAAGCTGCTGCTCCAGCAGCAGCCGGTGGCGCGTGATCTGCGCACCATCTCGGCGGCGCTGAAGATGGTCACCGATCTGGAGCGCATCTACGACCAGGCGGGCGATCTCGCCGAAATCTGTCTTCGCTTTGAGGGGCAGGAGTACATCAAAGAGCCCACGCAGATTTCTCAGATGGCCGACACGGCGGGCGAGATGGTCAAGCAGAGCATCGACGCCTATGTGCGCCGCGACACAGAGCTCGCGCTGCGGGTCATCGACCGGGACGACCGGGTCGACGAGCTGTTCACCCGGGTCAAAAACGACCTTGTGGACATTCTCGTGCGCGACCACGACCGCGCGAAAGGCGATCAGGTGGTCGATTTTCTGATGATTGCCAAATACATTGAGCGCATCGCCGACCACGCGGTGAACATCGCCGACTGGGTGATCTTCAGCGTGACCGGCGAACACCGCGGAGGCAAAGTCCTCTGACGGAGAGCAGGCCCGCTTTGGCGGGCGGTACAGGAGTGAGAGCATGAAAACCAGGGTCTACACCCTCGAGGACGATGAGAACATCCGCGAGCTGATCCGCTGGTCGCTGACGACCTCCGGCTTTGAGGTGGAGGGATTCGAGACGGGCGCCGCCTTTTTGAAAGCGGTTGAGCAAAGCCCGTGCGACCTCGCGCTGATCGACGTGATGCTGCCCGACACGAGCGGGCTCGACGTGCTCGCCGCGCTCAGGGAAAACCCGAGGCTGCGCGAGCTGCCGGTGATTCTTGTGACGGCCCGCAGCAGCGAGCTCGACAAGGTGCAGGGGCTCACCGTCGGCGCGGACGACTATATCACAAAGCCCTTTGGCATCATGGAGCTCACCGCCCGCATCAAGGCGCTGCTGCGCCGCACCCGCGGGGAGACCAGGCAGGAGATTCTGCACTACCGCGGCTACACCATTGACACTTCGAGCCGGGAGGTGAGCCTCGGCGAGCGGAAGATCGCGCTGACCTACAAGGAGTTTGAGCTTCTGTGCTACCTGGTGGAAAACCGGGGGCGCGTGCTCACGCGCGAGATGATTCTCGACCGGGTTTGGGGCTACGACTTCCCCGGCGAGACCCGCACGGTCGACATGCACATCAAGACCCTGCGCCAGAAGCTCGGCCCCGACGCGGAGAATGCCATTGTCACGGTGCGCTCGGTCGGATACAAGCTGGAAAGTGAGTAGGTAACTATGAAAAGACGAATCGTGCTGATCATCAGCGTGCTGGTTGTGCTCTCGCTGCTGGTGACGGGCATCATGACCGTGACGGTGGCAAACCGTCAGTACCGCGAGGAATCCAAGGTCTACCTGTCGGACCTCGCGGAGCTTCTCGCGCAGGAGTACCGGGAGAACAGCCCCGACCCCGCAGCCTTTGCGGCGAACAGCGCGCGCGCGCTCAACAAGGTGCAGCGCATCAGCATCATCGCCAGAGACGGCACGGTGCTCGGCGACTCGGTGAGCGTGGGGGAATTTGACGACCATAGTGAGCGCCCCGAGATCGTCGAGGCCTTTCGCAGCGGCTCCGGGCAGGACATCCGCTACAGTGAGACCGTCGGCAAGCAGCTGATGTATGTGGCAAAGCGCCTCGATGAGAACACGGTGCTGCGCGTGTCGCTGGCCCTGGAGAACGACCGGGATTACATCACGGGCATCATCTTTGTCTGCGCGCTGACGGCGCTCGCGTGCGTGGCGCTCGCGGTGATCTTCGCGTCGCGAATGACCGACCGGGCGCTGCGGCCCCTGGACCGCATTCAGAGAGATATGAACCAGATCGCCTCGGGCGACTACCAGGAGATCGCCGAGCAGTCGAGCTACCGGGAATTTGCCCCGCTGCTCGCCGACATGCGCGACGTCAGCCGCAGGCTGCGCTCCTACATCGAGTCGATTGAGGAGCAGTCGCGCAAGATGAGCAGCATCCTTGTGAACATGCACGAGGGACTTTTGCTGCTCGACGAGCAGGGGACGGTGCTGCTGTCAAACCCCGCGGCGAACCGCATCATGACGCTGCCGCCCGACATCGACGGCCGAAAGATCTACCCCTATCTGCGCCGCGACGGGCTGACCGAGCAGATTCAAAAGACCCTCGGGGAGGATGCCTCCAGCATTTTCGACGTGCCGATCGGCAGCGACTACTACCGCTTTTACACGAACCCCGTCAAGAGCGCTGCGGCGGCGCCGGCGGGGGGGATGATCGTCATCATCACAAACATCACCAAACAGAAGAAAGTCGATCAGATGCGCGTCGACTTTGTGGCAAACGTCTCGCACGAGCTCAAGACGCCGCTGACCACCATCAAGGGCTACGCCGAAATGCTCGGCATGGGCTACGCCGAGGACGATGAGCAGCGCGCCAAGTGCTACGACGCCATTCTGCGCGAGACCGACCGGCTGATTCACCTGACAAACGATCTGCTGCGCCTGTCGGAGCTCGACGAGGCGGGCGAAGCGCCCGAGCAGACCCCCGAGCGCATCAGTCTGCCGCAGATGGCGGGCGAGATCTGTGAGGAGCTCGCGCCGCTCGCCCAGAAGAAAAACGTCTCGCTCGCCTGGCGGGGCGAGGGGGAGATCATCGCCCCGCGCGGGCGGGTCTTTGAGATGCTCTACAACCTGGTCGACAACGCCGTCAATTACAACCGCGACGGCGGACGGGTGACCGTTTTGATCGACACGGATACCGAGAGCGCGACCATCCGCGTGGAGGACACGGGAATCGGCATACCGAAAGAGGAGTGCGACCGGGTGTTTGAGCGCTTTTACCGGGTGGACAAGAGCCGCTCGAGAAAATCGGGCGGGACGGGGCTTGGGCTCTCCATCGTGCGCCACATCGTCATGGAACTCGGCGGTGAGATCGAGCTGCAAAGCGAGCTCGACCGCGGTACCGTTGTAACGGTGAAGCTCAAAGCGGCCGCGCCGAGGGCATAGAAGAATATCTTTGTGAATAAACCGTAAATGCGCGGCATTTACGGTTTATTCTTTTTGCCAATTGAAGTATAATGAAAAACAGAGAAAACTTACACGAACGCGGGGGGCCTATGAAAGCCAAACTCAGAGAAAACAGAAAATACATCATCCTCTCGGCTGTCGCGGTGGCGGCGATCGTCCTCTTTGCCGTGCTGTCGAAAGTGTTCGCGCTCTACCCCGACTTCACGCTGGCGTATGTGATGCCGGTGACAAAGGGCATTCTCACCGCAATCAAGTGGGTGATGAACTTTGTGCCGTTCTCGGTGACGGAGGTGGTCATCGCGCTCATGCTCGCCTATCTTGCGGTGATGCTGATTGTGGGCGTGATTGGGCTCATCAGAAAGCTCGTGCGGCGCCTGCGCGGCCGGTACCGCGTCACGGTCAGGGCGATGCGCCGCGAGGGGGCAGAGCCCGCCTATGCCGCAGAGGAGCCCGAGCAGAAGAAGACACCGCTTATGAAAGAGATCGCAACCGTTCTGATCACGATTGCGGCGGTTCTGTTTTTCTTTGGCATCTCGTTCGGGTTTGTCTACAACATTCCGATTGTGGCCGACGGAATCGGCCTTGAGAGCGAGCCGTATGACAAGCAGCTTCTCTATGAGACCACGCTCTACATGGCCGAGCACGCAAACGCCTGCAGGCGCCGCCTCGTCGAAGAGGGCTTTACCGGGACGGCGGAACTGGTCAGGCAGAGCGACCAATTTGACTTCAATGAGACGGCGGCAATTCTCAAAGAGAGCTACCGCTCGCTCGGTGAGCAGTACTCGATCTACCGGGGGCTGCCGGCGAAGCCGAAGCGCCTGCTGACGAGCGAGGCGATCTCCTACACGGGCATTGCGGGCATGTTTCTGCCCTTTACGGGCGAGGCGAACATCAATGTCGACAGCCCGGTTTTCGCCCTGCCGCAGACCATGGCCCATGAGATGGCGCACAGCCTTGTCATCGGCCGGGAAAACGAGGCCGACTTCTCGGGCTTTCTCGCCTGTGTCAACAGCACCGACACCCTCACGCAGTACTCGGGCTATGCCATGGCGCTGCTCTCCTGCACCAACGACCTCTATGCCGCCGATCCCGAGCTCTACTACGATGTGCGCGAGCAGATCGACCCCGGCGTGCTGCAGGATTTTGCAGAATATTCAAAACATGTGAATAAATATAAAGGAATTGTCAACAATGTCTCCGCCTCCATCAACGATCTCTCCATCAAGATCCGCGGGGATGAATTGGGCATTCAGGCCTACAGCAAGGTGGTTGACCTCCTGGTTGGATGGGTTGCACAACAGCAGCCGCAATAATGCAAGAAAATACAGAGATTGTTCATAAACATTCAAAATAGGGCTTGCTTTTTCGGCCCAATGCGCTATAATAGGTGTTGCACATGAGAGCGAGAATTTATTCAGTGGGATGAATAAACGCTCCGGTGCAGCACCTTTGTTTTTACAAAATTGAAATAAAAGGGAGATCGACGAAATGAAAAAGACAAGTAAAGTACTGGCGCTCGCCATGGCGGCGCTGCTTCTGTTCGGGGCGCTCGCGGGCTGCTCTGCAAAGGGAATCACCATTGACGACATCAAAGAGGATGGCAAGCTGATCATGGCGACCAATGCCGAGTTCCCGCCCTACGAGTACCATGAGGGCAGTGAGATCACCGGTTTCGACGTTGAGATGGCGCAGGCCATTGCCGATGAGATCGGCGTGCCGCTGCAGATTGAGGACATGGCGTTTGACTCGGTGGTTGCCTCGGTTCAGTCGGGCAAGGCCCACATTGCGGCCGCCGGCCTGACGGTGGACGAGAAGAGAAAGAAGTCCATCGACTTCTCCGATCCCTACACCACAGCGACCCAGGTCATCATTGTCAAAGAGGGTTCTGAGATCACCGACGTCGCCGGCCTCGTCGGAAAGAAGATCGGCACCCAGATCGGCACGACCGGCGCCACCTATGCCGAGGACATTGAGGACGCCACGGTCGAGAGATACAACAAGGGCGCCGACGCTGTGCTCGATCTGATCAACGGCAAGGTGGACGCCGTGGTCATCGACGATCAGCCGGCAAAGAAGTTTGTTGAGAAAAATGAGGGCATTGTCGTTCTGGATGAGGCGCTCACCGTTGAGGATTACGCCATCGGCATCCCGAAGAACAGCCCGGAGCTTGTGGAGCTGGTCAACAAGGTCATCTCCGACATGAAAGCCGACGGCCGCTACGATGCGCTCATCGCCAAATACATCGACAACAACTGACACAAGCAACCGAAAATTTTGACAGCCGTGTTTGACACACGGCTGTTTTCCTCTGAGAGGAAAGAGAGGGGGAGCGAATGACAACTGTCCTGACTCAGCTCGCTGCGGCGAGCTGGTTTGAAAATGTGAAACAGGCGGTGAGCGACTGGTTTGCTAATCTTGCCGACCGCTTCTATACAAATTTCATACTCGACGATATGTACCTGTATCTGGTCGACGGCCTCAAGGTGACGCTTCTGATCACATTCCTGGCTGCGATTCTGGGTATTATCATCGGCTTTCTAGTGGCGATGGTCAAGGTCACCTATCAGAACACCGGAAAACTGCGCGTGCTCAACGGGTTTTCGTCGCTCTACCTCACGGTCATCCGCGGCACACCGATGGTCGTGCAGCTGATGATCTTCTGGTTTGTCATCTTCAAGGATTTCACACCGGCCATAGGCAATCCAAAAGTCTATGTCGCCGTGCTTGCATTCGGCATCAATTCGGGCGCCTATGTCGCCGAGATTGCCCGCTCGGGCATTCTCTCGATCGACAAGGGTCAGATGGAGGCGGGCCGCTCACTCGGCCTGACCTACATACAGACCATGGGCAAGATCATCATGCCGCAGGCCATCAAGAATGTGCTGCCGGCGCTCGGCAACGAGTTTATCGTGCTGCTCAAGGAGACCTCGGTCTGCGGCTTCATCGCGCTGACCGATCTGACCAAGGGAGGCGACATCATCCGCAGCGACACCTACGACGCGTTCATGCCGCTGATTGCGGTGGCGCTGATCTATCTGACACTGGTGCTGGTGTTCACCAAGATTCTGGGACACTTTGAGAGGAGGTTGCGTCAGAGTGATAACCGTTAAGGACCTTTGCAAGAGCTTTGGCGACAACCTGGTGCTCGACCACATCAACGAGCACATCGCGCCCGGCGAAAAAGTCGTGGTCGTGGGCCCCTCGGGTTCGGGCAAGAGCACCTTTCTGCGCTGCCTGAATCTGCTCGAGCAGCCGACCGGCGGCGACATCATCTTCGAGGGCACGAGTCTGTTTGACAAGAAGACCGACATCAACAAGCTGCGCCAGCGCATGGGCATGGTGTTTCAGCAGTTCAATCTCTTCCCCCATCTGACGGTCATGAAAAACATGACGCTCGCGCCGGTGCTGCTCAAGTTGCTCCGGGAGGACGAGGCGGTCGAGAAGGCGAAGAAGCTTCTCGAGCGGGTGGGGCTTCTCGAAAAGGCCGACGCCTATCCGAAACAGCTCTCCGGCGGCCAGCAGCAGCGCATCGCCATCGTGCGCGCGCTCATGCTCAGCCCCGATGTGATGCTCTTTGACGAGCCGACGTCGGCGCTCGACCCGGAGATGGTCGGCGAGGTGCTCGAGGTCATGCGCGAGCTCGCAAACGAGGGCATGACCATGGTGGTCGTCACCCACGAAATGGGCTTTGCCCGCGAGGTCGCGACCCGCGTGCTCTTCATGGACGGCGGCAACATCCTCGAGAACAAGCCGCCCGAGGAGTTCTTCGCAAACCCCGAAAACCCGAGACTGCGCGAATTTTTGAGCAAGGTTCTCTAAAGCGAAAGAGAGCAGCCGCCATTTGGCGGCTGCTCTTTCATTCTCATTGTTCCCGGATGTGGACGACGAGTTCGGGCGGGGGAGCGTCGGCCTCTTTGGCGTCCACGGTGCCGGGTTCGCGCTGCTCGGCGGCCCGCTCGAGGAGCGCGGCAAGCTCGCCGCTCTCAATCTGGGCCGGGGTCGCGCCGCTGACCGTGATGGAGCGCCCCTCTCCCTCGAGCGTGAGTGTGTAGAGGGAAAAGCGGCAGTTGTTTTTGAGCATGGTCTGGTGCAGCTCGGTGAGAATTTCGGCGCAGCGCGCGAGAGTGGCCTCGTCGATTGCACCGCCGATCATGAGCTCGTAGTCGAGCGGCAGATCCTTTGAAAACGGCATATCGAGCACCACTTCGGGCGGCGTGCTCTCGGACTTCTCGAGAAAGACCGTGATCCGTTCGGCAGTGAGACCGCCGACGCCCTCCACCAGGGGGGTGACGTGGGTGGTATACTCCTCGCCGAGGCGGTCGAGGGTGTTGCGACGCTCGCCGACGCGCAGCTCATAGTCGTCATAGCGCACCTCGCCCCTGCGGCAGTAGAGGGTAAACCGGGTGTCAGGGCTCGTTTTGGACCGGACGCGCACGATGTATTCGCCGAACTTGAAGTCGTACACGGCCCGCTCAAACTCGGCGTCGAGGCCGGGGTAGGTCTCGGCGACATGGGCTCTGGCCGCGCGGCCGGCGAGCATGGCCGAGATGGGATTGCCGAGCGCGGAATTCGCTGTGGCGAGCACGAAAAAGATGAGAGCAAAGCCGAGCAGACCAGCGAAAATGCGCAGGATGGTTTTTCGTTTCATTTTGTTCTCTCCTTTTGAAAGGCGAAGCGCAAAAGCGCGGCGATGAGCGTACCGAGCGCGGTGAAGAGCAGATAGAGCACGGCATAGACCGCGGCGGCCGACAGGGAGTCGGCAAGCGGCATGCCGTCGCGCAGCATGGAGACGGTCGTCCAGAGCAGAGTCAGCAGCGCGAGCGCCGCAGGGCAGAGCCAGAACCGCCGGCCGAGCACCAAAAGGGCCAGCGCGCCGAGCGCCGGCAGCAGAAGAAAGTTGTAGAAGACGCCCATGGAGTTGAAGAGCATGACCCCGAGCAGACTGCCGATGATGAGCAGCGCCCCGCCCGAGAGCAGAAGACTGCGCCGCACCGCGCGCAGCACACGCTCATCGTGCGCCGGCGCCGCGGCGGCCGGCGGCGACCCGAGGACGGCGCGGCAGCTCTCACAGCTCTCGCAGTGGCGCCGCACGGCGAGCTCGCTGCCGGGGCTCGCGGCGGCGTCGCGCACGAGGGGAATGAGGTCGAGGCAGACCTCGCAGGAGATGTCGGTCTGTGACTGATTCAAAGCAATCCCTCCCTGGTGAGTGCATCGCGCAGCGCCGTTCTCGCCCGAAAGACGATGACGCGCGCGGAGTTTTCAGACAGTTTCAGTTTTTCGCCGATCTCGGCGTAGGAGTACCCCTGCGCGCGGAGCAGCACCGCGTTTCGCGTGCGCTCATCGCGCCCGGCGAGCAGCTCGAGCAGCCGGGCGGCGGCCTGCCGGGTCACGGCCTGCTCCTCGAGGGCAACGCCCCAGTCGAGCGCCTGCGCCTCGTCGAGTCCGCTGTGGACGCGCTTTCGCAGATGGGTCAAATAGCGGTTGCGGGCGATGCCGAAAAGCCAGGTTTTGACCGCCGAGTCGCCGCGAAAGCTGCCAAGACCCCGTATGGCGTACAGAAAGGTCTCGCTGAGCAGATCCTCCGCAAGCGTGGGGTCGCGCGCAAGGGTGAGCAGATAGCGGTAGAGTTCCCTGCTGTAGAGTCGGTAGAGCTCTTCCATCGGCTGCATGGCGCGTTCCCCCCTTTCTGTCTATGAGTCGCATGAGGTCGCCGGTTTGTTACAGATTTTGTTTCAATTTACAATACCACAAAACGCGCGCCTGTGCGAGCGCTTTGTGAAGCCCCCTGTGCGTGCGGCTGAAAAAGCGCCTCGGGATATACCAACAGATGCCGAAATCTGATATAATAGCCTCTGCGAGGCCCCTGCGGGGAGCAGCACCCTTACGGACAAAATGCCCCGGCGCAAGCCGGCGGGGAGGTAAAATGCCCCGGCGCGAGCCGGCGGGGAGGTAAAATGTCCCGGCGCAAGCCGGCGGGAAGGTAAAATGCCCCGGCGCAAGCCGGCGGGGAGGTAAAATGTCCCGGCGCAAGTCGGCGGGGAGGCAAAATGCCCCGGCGCAAGCCGGCGGCGACCAAAGGAGAGAGATACATGGACGAACAGCGTGTGATAGAGCGGCTGCACCGCGTGATGAAAGACAGCCGAATTCGGGACAACACTCTGGTGCTGCCCGACTGCGGGCTTGTGGTGACGGCGTTTGTACAGCGTGCGGACGAGCGCTTCGCACAGGTGGTTTTCACCTTTCACCACGAGAGCTTTGCAACGCCCATCGTCGAGGTGACCGCCGGCGTCGGCGCCGACCGGGCCGGTGCGCTGGATGCCGCGGCGGCAAATGTGGCGCTCGGCGCTCTTCAGAGCGTGGCAAACGCCCTGCGGGGGGTGGACTGTGAGACGGTACAGGGCAGCTTCTACCGCGAGAAGACGCAGTTTCTTCTGGCGAAGAGCCCGGTACAGACCCAGGGGCGCGACCGCGGCGAGCCGGGCGCCGGCATGTGGGACATCATCGGCGACGAGCTTGTCGCGCGTCTCGGAGATGACCCGGTGGTCTTTGTCAAGGCGCTCGCGGCAAGGACCCCGCAGGGAGTCCGCTGCGAGTGCAAAATCGACGCGCTGACAAATCCTGCGCTGACCGATATTCTCGCCGAGTACGCCGCGGATTTCGAGCCCGAGGGGGACTTCTATCTGCAAAAGCAGTACTTTGTCTTTCGCCGCCTCTCCCCCCGCGGCGGGATGGATCGCACCGACATGGAGACAGCCGCGGACGAGGCGCTCACTCTCATGGCGGACTGCGTCAGCCGCGAACAGCGCGACGCCCTGCCGCAGAGCATGCGCCGCCTTGCGGGAACGGATGGGCTCGCCTGTGAGTTTCTGCGCTTTCTGCCCGAGATCGTCTGCCAGTTCTCCTTTCTCTCCACCCGCTTTGACGACCGTGTGATCGTCGAGGAGGCGGGCGTGCGGACCGAGATGTACGCCGACCAGTTTCTCAGCTACCGCGTCCTCTACGACATGGTGCACGACCGACTTCAGAGAGGGGAGCTGACCGGCGAGCAGATGGACCGGATTCTGCTGCTCAGCGAGGGATACCGCACCATCTGCGCCGCCGTGCGGGACGGGCGCGAGCCCGACGAGGCCGAGGTCGGGCCTGTCACGCTGCGCGTACCGCGGGGCTACCGACCCGCCTGAACACCGCAAGAGCCGCTTCGGCGGCTCTTTTTTTGTTGCGGATAGTTTTGCAAAAACCGCGAACAATAGTCGCGAGGTGATACATTTGAACGAGAGAATTTTGAAATCCGACGCTCCCGCACAGCCCGATGCGCCCGATATGCCCGAGAGCGGCAAGCCGGCCGACGACAGCGGCCGCGAAATCGTCAATTTTGGCAGCGTGACGTCGAAAAACCGACGCGGAACCATCCACTGCATCACGATCATCGGCCAGGTAGAGGGCCATTTTATCCTGCCCTCGCAGAACAAGGCGACGAAGTATGAGCACATCATCCCCCAGCTTGTGGCGGTGGAGGAGAGCGAGGAGATCGAGGGACTGCTCGTCATTCTCAACACCGTGGGCGGCGATGTGGAGGCGGGGCTTGCCATCGCCGAGATGATCGCGAGCATGAGAAAGCCCACGGTCTCCCTGGTGCTCGGCGGCGGTCACTCCATCGGCGTGCCGCTTGCGGTGTGCGCCAAGCACTCCTTTATCGTACCCACGGCGACCATGACCATCCACCCGGTGCGCATGAACGGGCTGATCATCGGCGTGCCGCAAACCTTCAGCTACTTTGAGAAGATTCAGGACCGCATCATCGCTTTCATCACCGAGAACTCTCACATTGCGGGCGACCGGCTCAAGCAGCTGATGTTCAAGACCGGCGAGCTCACCACAGACATCGGCTCGGTGCTGCAGGGCGAGGAGGCCCAGCGCGAGGGACTCATCGACTCGCTCGGCGGTCTGTCGAGCGCGCTCGACGAGCTCTACCGCATGATCGGCGAGCAGCGCGCGAAAGAGCAGGCGCAGCCATGAACCGCCCGCAGAGCGCCGATTGGACGGTCTGGGAGCAGCCCTGCTGTCTGATGGACATCGGGGCCGGATTCCTGGCCGGCGGACAGGACGGGGGCTTTGACGCCGCGCTGACGGCGGCGGCCTTTGTCTTTCCGGCTGAAAATTTTCCGTACAATTAAAAATTTAAGGCGTCCTTTGTAATTTCCGATTGCGTTTGACCTGAAAAAATGATACTATTTGATTAGTGCCCGGGATCCGCGGCAGGCGGACAAACCCGGATGGTCGCAGGGGGGAAACATGGACGAGGTCAAAAAAATTGACGAGATTGACGTCAAGATCATCAGACTCTTACAGGCAAACGCAAGAAGTACGGTGTCCGAGATCGCCGAGAAGATCAAAATGTCGGTTCCGGCGGTGAGCGAGCGCATCAAAAAGCTCGAGAATTCCGGCATCATCAGCAAGTACACCTGCGTACTCGACAACGCGAAGCTCGGGCGGGAGCTGACCGCCTTTCTCTTTGTCTCGCTCGACACGCCCGACTGTATGGATCAGCTGCGCGAGGCCATCGCGGGCGAGAAAGATGTGCTCGAATCCCACTACATCACGGGTACATTTGACTACATTCTAAAGGTCGTCACCACCGACACCGATTCGCTCGAGCGGCTGATCTACCGCATCAAGCGCATCCCCGGAGTGCAGAAGTCGAACACCTGTGTGGTGCTCTCGACCGACAAGGATCTGCTCCCCATTCAGCTGTAAGAAAGGCCCGGCAGGCGTATTCCTGCCGGGCTCTTGTTTTGGAAAAATGAGGGCCCTGTGGAAACTCCACAGGGCCCATTTTTGAAGGAGGGGGGATTAGTACATGCCGCCGCCCATCTGGGCAGCTGCCGCCGCAGCGGCGTTGGCTTTCTCCTTATCCTCTTTGATCTCGGCCACGAGAGACTCGGTGGTCAGAACCATGGAGGCGACGGAGGCAGCGTTCTGAAGAGCGGTGCGGGTGACCTTGGTCGGGTCGACAATGCCGACCTCGAGCATGTCGCAGAACTGCTCTTTCTGGGCGTCAAAGCCGTAGGTCTTGCTGGTGTTCTTGCGCAGGGCGTCGAGAATGACCGAGCCCTCAAGACCGGCGTTTGCGGCGATCTGGCGAACCGGCTCCTCGAGCGTGCGCAGCACGATCTTGGCGCCCGTGCGGATGTCGCCGTCAACGGAGTCGATGAACTTCTCGAGAGCATCCATCGCCTTGACATAGGCTGTGCCGCCGCCGGCGACAATGCCCTCTTCCACAGCGGCCTTGGTCGCGGCGAGCGCGTCCTCGATGCGCAGTTTCTTCTCTTTCATCTCGGTCTCGGTGGCAGCGCCGACCTTGACAACGGCTACGCCGCCGGCGAGCTTCGCAAGGCGCTCCTGGAGCTTCTCCTTGTCAAACTCAGAGGAGGTGTTCTCAATGGCGTTGCGGATGGAGCCGATGCGATCCTGAATGGCCTGCGCATCGCCGGCGCCCGAGACGATGATGGTGTTCTCCTTGCCGACCTTGACCTGTTTGGCGCGGCCGAGCATGTCGACAGTGGCGTTCTTGAGCTCATAGCCGAGCTCTTCGCTGATGACCTGGCCGCCGGTCAGGATGGCGATATCCTGCAGCATCTCTTTTCTTCTGTCACCGAAGCCCGGAGCCTTGACGCACACGCAGGTGAACGTGCCGCGCAGACGGTTGACGAGGATGGTCGCAAGGGCCTCGCCCTCGACGTCCTCGGCGATGATGACGAGTTTTTTGCCCGACTGCACGATCTGCTCGAGCAGCGGCAGGATCTCCTGGATGTTCGAGATCTTCTTGTCGGTCAGAAGCAGGTAGGCGTCGTCGATGACGGCCTCCATCTTATCGGTGTCGGTGGCCATGTAGGGCGAGATGTAGCCACGGTCGAACTGCATGCCCTCGACGACCTCAACGGTGGTCTCGGCGGTCTTGCTCTCCTCGACGGTGATGACGCCGTCCTTGGAGACCTTGCCCATGGCCTCGGCGATCAGCTCGCCGACGTGCTCGTCGCCGGAGGAGACGGTCGCGACGCGCGCGATGTCGCCCGAGCCGTTGACGGCCTTGGCGGATTCGACGATGGCGCTGACAACAGTCTCGACCGCCTTGTCGATGCCGCGCTTGATGTCCATCGGGTTCGCGCCGGCGGCAACGTTCTTGTTGCCCTCGCGGACCATGGCCTGCGCGAGCAGGGTGGCGGTGGTGGTGCCGTCGCCGGCGATGTCGTTGGTTTTGACAGCCACTTCTTTGACCAGCTGCGCGCCCATGTTCTCAAAGGGGTCGGACAGCTCGATCTCCTTGGCGATGGTGACGCCGTCGTTGGTGATCAGCGGGCCACCGTAGCTCTTCTCGAGAACGACGTTTCTGCCTTTCGGTCCCATGGTGATTTTTACGGTGTTTGCCAGTTTATCAATACCGGTCTGAAGGGCCTTTCTGGCCTCTTCGCCGTAAGCAACCTGTTTTGCCATTGTTCGTTACCCCTTTCTTACTCCACAATTCCGAGAATGTCGTTTTGTTTGACGATGATGAGCTCCTCGCCGTCGAGCTTGACCTCGGTGCCGGCGTATTTGTTGAAGATGACCTTGTCGCCAACCTTGACTTCCATCTTCACTTCTTTGCCGTCAACGACTCCACCCGGACCGACTGCCAGGACCTCAGCAACCTGCGGCTTCTCCTTTGCGGCGCCCGTGAGGATGATGCCGCTCTTGGTCGTCTCTTCGACCTCTGCCATCTTGACAACGATCTTGTCAAACAGTGGTTTTATTTGCATAAGAAAGACCTCCTTTAAAAATTTCCTGTTCCTGATTTTCATCTGGCACTCGTGAATCTCGAGTGCTTAGCACTCATTTCGCTTGAGTGCTAAAGCTATTGTAATGGATGGCTCCGGAAAAATCAAGGGGAATTGTTCAAATTTACAAATTTGTAACAAATACACGAAGCCGGCGGCAGCAGACGGCGCAGGCGAGGAGCGCTGTGGGCTCAGAGAGCCGCGCAGGCAATAAAAGCCGCGCAGGCGGCGCAGGCGCAAAAAAGGCCACGCAAGCGGCGCAAACGGCAAAAAAGGCCGCGCATGCGGCCCGCTCTTTTATTTCTCGGTGCGCCCGAGCAGATAGTCCACGCTGACACCGTAGTAGTCGGCGAGTTTTACCAGCACATGGGGAGGGATCATTCGCTTGCCGCTCTCGTAGTAGGAGTAGGTGCGCTGCGGCACATTGATCAGCTGTCCCAGCTGCTGCTGTGTCAGATCATGGTCCTCCCGCAGGTCGCGCAGGCGCGGATATTTCATGCTTCATCACCAACGCAAGTATAGGCTAGAACAAATTGGTCTATTGATTTATAGAACATATTGTTCTATTCTGTGCGTAAGAGGTGAAATTATGACAGAGAAGAATCTGGAATGGTATGAAATTGTAGGGAGAAATCTCAGATGGCTTCGCGCGGGGGAGAATTTGAGCATCGCCGAACTCTCGCGGCGCACAGGGGTCTCGAGAGGAATGCTCACGCGGCTCGAGCGCGAGGAGCATGTGGCGCGCTTCTGTGTGAGCCATGTCAAGAAGCTGTGCGACTATTTCGGCGTCATGGCGTGGGAGCTGCTGGAGTCCGATCTGACACGGCGCCGCGGCGATGAGCGGCGGCCGGGGACAGACCCGTCCGGCGGAGAGTGTGGCACGGCGCCTTGATGGAGTGGGGAGCGCTGGCCGTGAAAAGGGCCCGCCGCATTCTGCGGCGAGCCCTCCGGTTGTATGCGGCGAATTCTACCGCCGCTCGCGCGGGGTGAAGTACTGGTAGAGATCACACTTGATCATGCCGTTGTACATCTTGCGCTTTTTGGTGGCGCGACGGCCGAAGTGCTTTTCAAACTCCTCGTCGGAGGTGATGATATAGCAGTTGAAGCCGGGCAGAGCCGAAAAGGCGCGCCCCATCACCCGGGCGAGAGCCTGCGCCTCGCTGCGCTCGAGCATGCGCTCGCCGTAGGGGGGATTGCAGGCGATGACGCCGCGCTCCGCCGCCGGGCGGAAGTGCTTCACATCGCAGACCGTCGCCTCAACGTGGTGTGAGACGCCGGCGAGGGCGGCGTTTTTCTTCGTCAGCTCGGCCATGGCGGGGTCAATGTCCGACGCGTGGACGACAAAGTCCGCACGGCGGATGGCCGAGAGAGCCTCCTCGCGTGCGGCGCGCATGAGAGCCCGGTCGAAGCAGGGCCACTGCTCGACGAGAAAGGAGCGCCGAAGCCCCGGCGCAATGTTTGCGCCGAGCAGCGCCGCCTCGATGGCGATGGTGCCGCTGCCGCACATCGGGTCGTAGAAGTTGACGTCGGGAAAGAAGCGCGCCGTTTTGACGATGGCCGAGGCCAGCGTCTCGCGAAGGGGAGCCATGTTGGCGTTCTCGCGGTAGCCGCGCTTGTGGAGCCCCTCGCCCGAGGTGTCGAGCAGCAGCGAGACGCGGTCGTGAAAGAGAAAGAACTCGATGGGAAACTTTGGCCCGGTCTCGGCGAACCACTCGACGCGGTGGGTCTGGCGCAGCTTGTCGACCACCGCCTTTTTGACGATGGACTGGCAGTCGGGCACACTGAAGAGCCGGCTTTTGAGCGCGTGGCCGGTCACGGGGAAGGCGCCGTCTTTCGGAATGAAGCGCGCCCAGTCGGCGGCCTTGGTGCCCTCGAAGAGCTCGTCGAATGTGAGCGCCTGAAAGTTTGCCACCTCGATGAGCACCCGCTCGCCCTCGCGCAGGTTGAGGTTGGCGCGGGCCACGGCTGAAAAATCGCCGAAGAAGCTCACGCGGCCGTCTGTGACGGCGTCGGTCTCGTAGCCGAGGCGGCGGATGTCCCGCGCGACAAAGCTCTCGAGGCCGAACAGGCAGGGTACGACAATTTTAAACGGTTCCACAACATTCTCCTCTCGCAGTGGCGGACAGAAAAAAACAGATGAGAGCGCCGCTCTCATCTGTCTTCAGAGGATCTGGCTTATTTCGCGACGACGTCTTTGAGAGCCTTGCCGGCCTTGAAGACGGGCAGCTTGGAAGCGGGGATGACAATCTCCTGCTTGGTCTGGGGATTGCGGCCCTTTCTCTCGCCTCTCTCGCGAACTTCAAACGTGCCGAAACCGACAAGCTGAACCTTGTCGCCGGCCTTGAGAGCCTCGGTGACAGCGTCGACAAACGCCGCAACGGCCTTCTCGGAATCCTTCTTGGAAAGCGCGGTCTTCTCTGCAACAGCAGCGATGAGTTCTGTCTTATTCATTTGATACTTCCTCCCTAAAATATGTTGAAGAATATCATGCGGCGGCAAAGCCTCACGACCATTCATTCTTCCTGTTTTTTTGCGTCGTTCCAGAGCTTGTCCATCTCGTCGAGAGACAGCTGCTCAAGCTGTTTGCCGGCGGCTGCGGCGGCCCGCTCCATCGCGGCGAAGCGGCGGATGAACTTCTCGCTTGTGCGCGAGAGCGACTCCTCGCTGTCGACCTTGAGAAAGCGCGAGACGTTGACCACCGAGAAGAGCAGATCTCCGAGCTCTTCGTCGATGTGCGCCGCGTCGCCCTCGCGGATGGCGGCGGCGAGCTCGGCGCGCTCCTCGTCGAGTTTTTCGAGGGCGCCCTCCGCCGAGGGCCAGTCAAAGCCGACCTTGGCGGCCTTGGCCTGGAGTTTCTCGGCGCGCATGAGAGCCGGGAAGTACTTCGGCACGCTCTCGAGAACTTCGGTCTGGCTGCGCTGATGCTTCTCGACTTTTTTGATCTGATCCCAGTTTTTGAGCACCGCGTCGGAGTCGTCGGCCACGACGCTGCCAAAGACATGCGGATGGCGCAGCACGAGCTTTTTGGCGACGCCGTCGATCACATCGTCGACGGTGAAGACGCCGCGCTCACGCTCCATCTGGGCGTGAAGCGCGACCTGGAGCAGAATGTCGCCGAGTTCTTCGCACAGCAGCGTGGCATCTGCCCGGTCGATGGCCTCGACCACCTCGTAGGTCTCCTCAATGAAGTTTTTGCGGATGGACTCGTGGGTCTGTTCCCGGTCCCACGGGCAGCCGCCGGGACTTCTGAGAATCTCGACGATCTCGAGAAAATCCGCCCAGGTGTAGGGCGTTTTCTGGTTGGCCAGACGTGAAATATTCGTATCCATTCTAACGTATCCACCCCCGTTTTGCAAGCATTTTTTCGATTTTGTCACCCTTTGGCAAAAGCCGGATATCCTCGCCGCGCAGCGCCTTTGTGACAATCAGAAGCACAAAGTAGAACACGACGGCAAAGCCCACTGCGGCGACGGTGGCAAGATGCGGCGAAATGTGCCGCGAGAGAAAGCTGCACAGCACCGCCGCGCCCCCGCAGGAGACCAGCGACGCGAGCAGGGGCTTGACCGTCGCGTCGAACAGATGGCTCATGGGGCCGATGGCCCGTACGAGCACAATGACGTTCAAGAGCGTGATGACGCCGTAGCAGAGATTGGTGCCGATGGGCGCGCCGTTGATGTTGATGGCGGGGTTGCCGACCAGCACGAGATTGGACACCAGCTTGACGGCGCCGCCGGCGAGCATGGTGAATACCGGCACCCGCTCGCGGCCGATGGCCTGGAGCATGGCGTTTGTGATGGACACCAGACACACGAAGAGAACCGCCGGGCCGAGCGCCGTCAGAAGCGGCGCCGCGATCTCAACCTCGGCAGGTCTGGCCGAGAACAGCAGATTCAAAATGGGCTTTGACAGCAGCGCGAGCCCGAAGCCCGAGGGCAGCGCGAGCAGGATCGCCACGCGCAGCGCCGAGTCGACGATGCCCTTGGCCTCGCCGATGCGGCCGATGGAGTACTTCTCCGAGATCACCGGGATGACGCTGGTGCCGATGGGAATGATCAGCGCCGTCGGCAGATTGAACATGGTGCGCGCAAGGCTCGAATAGCTGCCGTAGAGCATCTCGGCGTCGGCCTGGGTGATGCCGGCGGCGAGCAGCCGGTCCATCAGAAGCCCCATGTCGAGCAGATTGGTCACCGACAGCACGGAGGAGCCGATGGCGATGGGGATGGTGATGGCGAGCAGCCGCCGGAAGAGAACGCCGCGCCCCTCAACCCGGTCGTCGGGCGGCGCCTCGTGGACGAGCTGAGGCTTGAAAAAGGCCTTTTTGACGATGAGGTAGAGCGCGCCGAACATGGTGCCGAGCGTGACGCCGAAGATGGCACCCGCCGCCGCATAGGGCAGGCGTACCTCCTGCGGGAGATCGAGACTGAGAATGTACCACGCGATCACAAAGCCGCCGAGCAGCTTGACCACGGCCACGATCACCTGCGACACGGCGGTGGGCACCATGTCCTTGTTGCCCTGGAAGAAGCCGCGGTAGGCGCTCATGGTGATCTCAAAGAGAATCGCCGGGGCAATGGCCATGATGGCGTAGACCGAGCTCGGGTTGCTGAAAGCGCGCGCGAGGCTGCCCGCGCCGATGAACAGAAAGGCCGAGCCCAGAAGCCCCAGCACCAGAAACGAGCCGAACGCGATGGAGAGAATGCGCCGGGCGTTTTTGTAGCGGCCCTGGGCGTTGCTCTCGGAGACCATGCGCGAAATTGCGACGGGCAGTCCCGCGGTGGTGATGATGTACATCCACACATAGATGTCGTAGGCGGTGGTGAAGTAGGCCATGCCCTGGCCGCCGATGAGGTTGGTCAGCGGAATTTTGAACAGCGCGCCGACCACCTTGACCACGATGCCGGCGATGAGCAGCACAATGGCGCCCTGCATGTAGTTCTGTTTGGAAGAAGATTGTGACATAGTCGCTCCCTTACTGTCGATGGTTAATCCTGAAAGAGCATTTCGGCATAGGTCGGAATGGGCCAGCGGTCTGCCGGCACGGCGCACTCGAGCTCGTCGCACACGGCGCGCAGCTGCTCCATGGCGGGCAGCAGCGTGTCGTGCGCGCAGACGGCCCGGGCTTTGACGCCGCCGCTGCGGGACGCCTCGCCGAGCGCTGCGCGCAGCGCCGCGAGACCGTCGTAGACGCCGTCGAGCAGCGTGCGCATGGTGCGAAGCTGCGCCCCCTGGGCGCTCTGCTGCGCGCCGAGACTGTCGGTCCACGCGGCGAGCTCGGCCGCGGCGGCGTTTCCGGCGGGCAGAATCTGGCGCTCGACCATGTCGGCGAGGGTGCGCCCCTCGAGCAGAAGTTGCCCGGTGTAGCTCTCGAGCAGAATCTCGTAGCGCGACGCGAGCTCCTCGGCGGTGAAGACGCCGTACTTCTCATAGAGGTCGACGGTCTGCTTCTGCCGGAGGATTTCCACTGCGTCGACCGCCGACGGGATGATGGGCAGCCCGCGCTCGCGCGCCTGCTCGAGCCAGCCGGGCGAATAGCCGTTGCCCGAGAAGAGAACCCGGTCGTGGCGCTTGAGAATGTCCTTTAAAATCTCGCGCACTTCGCTCTGGAAATCGCCCGCCATCTCAAGGCGGGTCGCGATGTCGTCGAGCGACTCGGCGATGATGGTGTTCAAAACCGTGTTGGTCTCGGCGAGCGGCTGCGAGGAGCCGGGCATGCGAAACTCGAACTTGTTGCCGGTGAACGCAAAGGGAGAGGTGCGGTTGCGGTCGGTGGCGTCCGAGACGATGGTGGGCAGCGTCGGCACATTGAGCTCGAGCGTGCGTCCGTGGCTGCAGGGGGTCTCGCGGTCCGACTTGATGTGGGAGAGAATCTCCTCAAGGTCCTGCCCCATGAAGATGGAGATCACGGGCGGCGGGGCCTCAAAGCCGCCGAGGCGGCGGTCGTTCGAGGCGTTTGCCGTCGACAGCCGCAGAAGCCCCGCGTGCTTGTCGACCGCGCGGATGACCGCGCACAGAAACACGAGAAAGCGCCAGTTCTCCGCCGGGTTTTTGCCGGGATCGAAGAGGTTCTCCCCGCCGTCTGTGACAAGCGAGAAGTTGTTGTGCTTGCCCGAGCCGTTGATGTACTCAAAGGGCTTCTCGTGCAGCAGACACACAAGGTCGTAGTGGGCGGCGACCTTTTTGAGAGTCTCCATGATGAGCTGGTTCTGGTCGGCGGCGATGTTCGCGGTGGCGTAAATCGGGGCGAGCTCATGCTGGGCGGGGGCCGCCTCGTTGTGTTTGATCTTGGCGTAGACCCCCATGCGCCAGAGCTCGCGGTCGACCTCGGCCATGAAAGAGGCCACCGTCTCGCTGAGCGCACCGTAGTAGTGGTGGTCGGTCTCCTGCTCCTTGGGGGGCTTCGCGCCGAGCAGCGTGCGCCCGGTCAGGCGCAGATCCTCGCGCCGGCGGTAGGAGTCGCGGTCGATGAGAAAGTACTCCTGCTCCGCGCCGACCATGGTGGTCACGCGCGTGGTCTCGCTGTCGCCGAACAGGCGCAGCACCCGCACAGCCTGTTTCGAGAGGGCCTCCATCGAGCGCAGAAGAGGGGTCTTCTGGTCGAGCGCGTGGCCGCCGTAGGAGCAGAACGCCGTCGGGATGCACAGGGTGACGCCCGCGGCGTCCTCCTTGAGAAAGGCGGGGGAGGTGCAGTCCCACGCGGTGTAGCCGCGCGCCTCGAATGTGGCGCGCAGCCCGCCGGACGGGAAGCTCGACGCGTCGCTCTCGCCGCGCACGAGCATCTTGCCCGAGAACTGCATGGTGGCCCGCCCGCCCGGCACCGGCGCGATGAAGCTCTCGTGCTTCTCGGCGGTGATGCCCGACAGGGGCTGAAACCAGTGGGTGAAGTGGGTAGCCCCTTTCTGAATGGCCCAGTTTTTCATCGACTCGGCCACGGCCTCGGCAAGCTCGGGGTCGAGACTTGCCCCCTGGTCGATGGTGCGCCGCAGCGCCGCGTAGACGTCGGGGGGCAGCGTCTGCTTCATGACCGCGTCGCTGTAGACGTTCTCAGCAAAGAGCTCGGAGATCTTCAGCGACGTGCGTGCGTTTTTGTCTGTCATATGTTCTCTCCTCCGGGGGAAATCACGCTTCACACAGCATTTTGACAATCTGGTTGTAGGTCTTGACCGAGGTTTTCAAAAACCGGTCAAAGGAGTCGTCGGCGGCCTCGTCGGCGCTGTCGGAGATCATGCGGATGACCGAGAACGGCACGCCGTGCATCACGCAGACCTGGGCGATGGCGCCGCCCTCCATCTCGCAGCAGGCGGCGCCGGTCGCCGCGCGGATGGCGTTTTTGCGCTCGGTGCTCTCGATGAACTGGTCGCCTGTCGCGACGGTGCACAGGCGGCAGGGCTCGCCGAGCCGGGCGCAGGCCTCGGTGATGCGGCGGTTCAAATCCCGGTCGGCGTGAAAGCGGCCGCCCTCGGGGTAGTAGTTGTCGAGAATGTCGCCGGGGCAGATGTCGTGGTAGGTGACGGTGTCGGCCACGGTGATGTCGCCAAGGCGCAGCGCGTCGTCGAGCGCGCCGCCGAGCCCGATGTTCAGCACAAAGTCGGGCTGGAACGCGCCGATGAGGCTCATGCAGGTGACCGCGGCGTTGACCTTGCCCACGCCGCTGACCGTGGCGACCACGCGGGAGCCGCCGATGCGGCCTATGTAGTAGGTGTGGCCGAGCAGCTCACGGGTCTCGGCGCCGTCCATCAGCTCGAGCAGAGACGAGAGTTCGCCGTCGAGCGCGGCGATGATGCCGTATGTCTTCATGTGGTATCCTTTCCGGCGGGGCCAATGAAAAGGGCGGCCGCAGAGGGCCGCCCCTGCGGGCCGCCGCCCGCGATCAGTCGAGTTTTTTGCCGCAGGCGGGACAGAACTCATTCTCAGCGTCTGTGCGCTTGCCGCAGGCGGCGCAGGTCTTAAGCCCCCGGCGATCGTCCTGCTGGGCCTTGAGTTCCACCAGTCTGTCGGTCTTGCCGTCGATTTTGCCGATGAGCTCCGCCGGGTCAAAGATGCTGTCGGAGGTCTTGGCGGCAAAGTAGACCGCGCGCCCGAGCTCGCGGTAGAGGTCGTTGATGTCGGACTCAACGGCGGAAATCTCCATGTTGAGCTTCGCGGACTCGGTGAGCTCGCCCACTTTCTGGGTGGCTGTTTCGGTCGCCTTTTTCACCTTGTTCATGATATCTCCCGAAAGTCCCATCTGAAACGCTCCTTTCAAAACTGGTCGGTTGAATCCGGCCGATTCCCAGCCGCCGGGGCGGGAGAAACGGCTCTTTAACTACAATAGTATAGCATGGACGGGCAAAAAGGAAAAGACGAATTTGTGAACTTTTCTGCGCTCACTGTTCGTGGTAGTCGCTGTCGCCGATGAACTCGCGCAGCAGCGACGTGCTCGGCACGAGCGCCGCCTCGAGCGGCTCGAAGCGCCCGAGCGCCCGGTGGAGCTCTGCGATCTTCGCGGGGCAGTCGGGAGCGTTCAGCTCCCCGGCGAGAAGCGGGCGAAGTTCGCCTGCCATCAGCGCGGGCTCGTAGCGGAAGACCGTGTTGAACCGGATGTCGGCCTCGGGGATGTAGGGGGTGATGAACTCCCGCTCGCCGGCGAGCACCCCGTCCCACATCTCGAGCGTGCGCCGCAGGCTGCTGCCGCGGAACTTGTAGTCGCGGATCAGCCGGCGCATCAGGCGGATGTCGGTGCGGCCGAGCACCTTTTGCTCCCCCTCGCGGAAGTCGGAATCCACGCAGATGTAGGCCCGCGAGCAGTTCTGCCCGGGCAGCTTCCCGGTGACGATGGGATTGAGCGCGTGGATGCCCTCGACGATGAAGATGTCGCCCCGGCGGTAGCGCAGCGGGTGGCGGTGGGTCGTGCGCCGGCCGGAGGTGAAGTCGAACCGGGGCACGGGCGTCTCGCGGCCGCTGAGAAGCGAGCGGAAAAAGTCCTCGAAGCAGTCGAGGTCGACCGCGTAGACGGTCTCAAAGTCCTGCGTGCCGTCGGGCTTGCGCGGGGCGTTTTGCGGCTCGTAGAAGAAATTGTCCATCGAGATGACGTGGGCCTCGCAGCCCGAGCTGTCGAGCAGGCGCTCGGTCTTGAGCGCGGTCGTGGTCTTGCCCGAGCCCGAGGGCCCCGAGAGCATGATGACCGGCCGGTCGTCGCGCACGAGGCGCAGCGCCTCGGCGAGGTCCTCGACAATCGAGTCGTAGCCCCGCTCGGTCTGCGCGACGAGGGCGGCGGGGTTCAGCCGCGCCTCGCGGTTGAGCTCGCCGATGTCGATGTGGGAGCTGTCAGCGGTGAATTTGCGGTCCATCTCAAACCTCCTTTACCGGGAAAAGGCCGAGACGATCTTTTCCTTCTCCTGTAGAATCTGCGAAAAGCGGTCTCTATATTCATATGGATACTTGGGGTTAAAAATACGCTCGATGCGCTCGCCGCCGTCGAAGACAAACTTGGTCACGCCGCCCGCCCCGCAGGAGAGAATGGTCTGAAATTCCCCCATGATGTAGATGTTGTAGAGGCTCGCCCTGCCGTCGCGGCAGAAGCCGATGTTCTCGTTGTTTCCGATGGTGTTCTTCTGGCGGTAGAGGTAGTAGGGGTGGTAGCCCGCCCGGGCGAGAGCCTGCTGGCTGTAGGCGAGCATGGCCGAGACCTTCTCGTTTTCCCCCCTGAAGATGTCGGTGCCCATGGCGCGCAGATTCGCCGCGCGCTTGAGCGAGAGGGTGTGGACGGTGACATTCTCCGGCGCGAGGGCGAGCACCCGGTCGACGCTGCGGCAGAAGCTCTCGGCGCTCTCGCCCGGCAGCCCTGCGATCATGTCCATGTTGACCGCGTCGAAGCCGACGGCGCACGCCTCGCGATAGGCGCGCTCGATGTCGGCGGCGGTGTGGGTGCGCCCGATGGCGGCGAGGGTGCCGTCGTCCATGGTCTGGGGGTTGATGCTCACGCGGTTCGCGCCGCGCGCGCGGATGACCGCGAGCTTTTCGGGGGTGATGGTGTCGGGCCGGCCGGCCTCGACGGTGTACTCGGCGAGACTCCCGGCCGGAAAACAGTCGCCGACGCGGGCCATCAGCGTGTCGAGCTGGTCTGCGTCGAGCACGGTCGGCGTGCCGCCGCCGATGTAGACGGTGTTCACCGTGAGCCCCGCGCGGCGCGCGGCGTCCGCGGTGGCGGCGATCTCCTGCCCGAGCAGTTCGAGATAGCCCGGCAGCAGGCGGCGCGCCTTTTCAATGGAGTGGGACACAAACGAGCAGTAGCTGCACCGCGAGGGACAGAAAGGGATGCCGATGTAGAGGCTCGCCGAGTGCGCGGGCAGCACCCGCAGCGCCTCGCGCTCCTCCTCGAGCGCGGCGAGGCACAGCGCGGTTTTGCCGGGCTCTGTGAGATACTCGCGCGCAAGATAGTCCGCCGCCCCGTCCGGCGTGAGACCGCCGCGCAGCAGAGCCGCGACCTTTTTCGCCGGGCGGATGCCGATGAGCGTGCCCCAGGGGGGCTTGAGGCCCGTCAGCCGCTGTCCCGCGCGGTAGAAGCTGCGCGCGACGGCCCGGGCGAGAGCGCCGTCGTCCGGCGCGAGCCGCTCGACGGTCTCGTCGGCGGCGGTGCGCCCGTCCGCCGTGATGGAGGAGTGGATGGCCGCGCGCTCCCCGTCGAGCGTGACGCGGCTCACGGCCGAGCGGCCGTCGGCGTCGTCGCGAAAGGAGCACCCGGGCAGAAACAGCAGCGACAGGCACTCGATCAGATAGCGTTCCTCATGGCCGACAATGGTGATCTTCATGGCTCAGCGAAACAGAGGATTGTGCGCTTTCTCGTAGTCGAGAGTGGAGCGCTCCTCGTGGCCGGGCATGATGTGACGCTCCCCCTCGATGGCGCCGAGCACGTCGCGGATGGAGCGGTGGAGCTCTTCGTAGTTGCCGCCGGGCAGATCGGTGCGGCCCACGTCGTCGTGAAAGAGCGTATCGCCGGTGAACAGATAGTCCTCGGCCTCGATGCAGATGCCGCCCTTTGAGTGGCCGGGGGTGTGATAGACGCGAAGCGGCAGCGCGCCGAGCGTGAGCGTCTCGCCGCCGTGGAGCACGATGTCCGGCGGGCAGGGGGGGATCTCACGCCCGCCCGGCACGAGGCTCTGCGCCGAGTCGGTCAGGCATGCGGCGTCGCCCTCGTGGATGGCGACAAGCCCGCCGTGGGTCTGCTTGAGCTTTGCGACCTCGCCGATGTGGTCGAAGTGGCCGTGGGTCGCAATGATGTACTTGACTTTGTAGTCGCCCTCATCGAGAGCGCGGTAGAGCGAGGCGTTGCGAAAGCCGGGGTCGATGACCGCGGTCTCGCGGGTGGCCTCGTCGGTGACGAGGTAGGTGTTGTTCTGCATGAAGCCGGAGGTGATGGTGGTGACTTCCAAGGCGAATCTCCTTTCTATCGGTCGGGCGAGTCGATCACCAGGGTGATGGGCCCGTCGTTTTGCAGGGCGACTTTCATCTCGGCGCGGAATTTTCCGCCGCACACCCGCCGCACGCCGTTTTGGCGCAGGCGCTCGATGAAGTACTCATAGAGAGGCTCGGCCTGCTCGGGGCGGGCGGCGTCGGTGAAGCCCGGGCGGTTGCCGTGGCGCGCGTCGCCGTAGAGGGTGAAGTTCGGCACGACCAGTATCTCGCCGCCGATGTCGCGCACCGAGCGGTTGAGCTTGCCCGCGTCGTCCTCGAAGACGCGAAGAGACGCGAGTTTGTCGGCGAGCCAGTCGGCCTCGCGTTCGGTGTCGCCCACGCGGATGCCGAGCAGTACGAGGTAGCCCGCGCCGATCTCGCTGATGCGCTCGCCGCCGACGGTGACCGACGCATAATCTACACGCTGTATAACAAGTCTCATAAATACCTCTCCGTTGTTTCTGTTGCGCCGCCGCAGGCGGCAAAACGGGACAGGGCAGCCGGGGTCAGCCCGCGCTGCGCTTGATTTTTACCACGCTCTCCACTGCCTCGAGCTTGTGGACGACCGAGCGCAGATGTTCGACGTCGCGCACGTCGACCGTCACATGGATGACGCTGAAGCCGTCCTGCGTCTCACGGGCGTTGAGCGCGTGTATCTGCACTTTCAGATTGGCGAGCACCGTCGTGATGTCGGCGAGCAGGCCGTAGCGCTTGGAGGCGAGAATCTGAAGCGACGCCTGGAAAGAGGCGGCCTTGTTCGTGTTCCAGTAGACGCGCAGCCACCGGTCGTTCTCGGTGCCGGCCTTGAGGCTGCTGCGGACGTTGACGCAGTCGGTGCGGTGCACCGAGATGCCGTAGCCCTTGGTGATGTAGCCGATGATGTCGTCGCCCGGCAGCGGGTTGCAGCAGCGCGCGTATTTGATCAGGCAGTTGTCGATGCCCTCGACGATGACGTCGGAGGTGGACTTGGTAGGCTGGGGCCGCGCCGACTCGGGGATGGAGGCGAGAATCTCGTCTGCCGAGGGCTTTATGTTCCTGTTGCACTCCTCGCGGATACGCGGCAGAATGCGGTTGACCGTGATGCCGCCGTAGCCGATGGAGGCGTAGAGCTCCTCGACGCCGGTGATGCCCACGCGCCGGGCGATGGAGGCGAGGAGCTCGTCGCGGTCGGCGGGCAGGGTGATGTTCTGCTTTTTGAGCGCGGCGTCGAGCTCCTCGCGGCCGCGCTCGATGTTCTCCTCGCGCTTCTCCTTTTTGAACCACTGTTTGATCTTGTTTTTGGCCTCGGAGGTCTTGGCGATCTTGAGCCAGTCGCGGCTCGGCCCCTTGCCGGAGTTTGAGGTGATGATCTCGACGATCTCACCGTTTTCCACCTGGTAGTCGAGCTGGACCATCTTGCCGTTGACCTTGGCGCCGATCATCTTGTTGCCGACTGCGCTGTGGATGGCATAGGCAAAGTCGATGACCGTCGCGCCCGAGGGCAGATTGATCAGATCGCCGTTCGGCGTGAAGACGAAGACCTCGTCCGAGAAGAGGTCGATTTTGAACGTGCGCATGAAGTCCTCGGGGTCGGCTGCCGTGCCCTGGATCTCGAGCAGATGGCGCACCCACTCGACCTTGTTGTCAAAGCCCGACTTCTTCTCGACGCCGTCTTTGTACTTCCAGTGGGCGGCGATGCCGTACTCGGCGGTCTGGTGCATCTCCCAGGTGCGGATCTGCACCTCGAAAGGGATGCCCTCGCGGCCGATGACGGTGGTGTGAAGCGACTGGTACATGTTGGGCTTCGGGGTCGAAATATAGTCCTTAAACCGCCCGGGAATGGGCTTGTAGAGATCGTGGATGAGGCCGAGCACGTTGTAGCACTCGTTGATGGTGCCCACGATTACGCGGATGGCGTAGAGGTCGTAGATCTCGTCGATGGTCTTGTTCTGGCTGTACATCTTGCGGTAGATGCTGTAGATGGACTTGACCCGCCCGTCGACCTGAAAGTCCTCGATCTTCTCTCTGGCGAGCAGCTCGCGGATCTTCTGCATGCAGGTGCCGAGAAAGTCGAGGCTCTCGGCTTTCTTTGCGGTCAGATCGCCCTCGATCTCGGCGTAGCCGATGGGGTCGAGGTAGCGCAGGGAGATGTCCTCAAGCTCGATCTTGACGCGCTGCATGCCGAGCCGGTGCGCCAGCGGCGCGAAGACCTCCATGGTCTCGAGCGCCTTGTCGCGCTGCTTCTGCGGCGGCATGGAGGAGAGCGTACGCATGTTGTGCAGGCGGTCGGCGAGCTTGATGATGATCACGCGGATGTCGCGCGCCATGGCGAGGAACATCTTGCGCAGATTCTCGACCTGCTCCTCCTCCTTGCTGGTGTAGGGAATCTTGCCGAGCTTGGTCACGCCGTCGACAAGCCCCGCGATGTTGGCGCCGAACTGCTTTCGCACGTCGGCGAGCGTGATGTCGGTGTCCTCCACGACGTCGTGCAGCAGCGCCGCGGCGACGCAGTCGGTGTCCATGCCCATGTCGACGAGGATCTCGGCCACGCTGATCGGGTGGGTGATATAGGGCTCGCCCGCCACGCGCTTCTGGCCCTCGTGGGCTCTCTCGGCCAGCTCATAGGCGCGCGTGATCACCCCCACGTCGTAGGGGTAGTCGCTGTCATTGAGTTTTTCAAGCAGGTTCGAGAAATCTTCCATAGTTACGATCCGTTCTTTCCTCTGATGGATTTGAGCTCGATGAGAAGCGGCGACAGGTCGAGATTCTTCTTCTCTCTCACGGGCAGCTTGCGGATGGTGAGCGCGCCGTCCGGCTCCTCGGTGACGCTGAGCATGTCCATCTGGGTGAAGACATCCAGGCAGATGCGCAGCTTGCAGATGTTCGGCGGCCGGTCGGAGAGCACGCCGATTCTGCGGTGGAGCAGCTCGAGCGTGTCGTGAATCTCGTCGCTCGTGGTCAGGTAGCGGTAGACGGTGACAAAGTCCTCCCGCGAGGGGATGACGTGCAGAAGCTGGTGCTGGGTGAGCCCGCGGCAGCCGGCGCCCTGGTAGAGGTGCAGCGCCTCGGTGTACTCGCGCAGGCTCTCGCGGTAGGTCGACGAGAGGTGCAGATCCTTGATGACGAGCTGCACGGTGATGTTGCCGCGGTAGGAGTTGGTGTCGAGGTTGCAGACCAGATCGAGCTTCTCCCCGCGGAAGTAGGGGAAGTCGGCCGTGCCGCGCCCGAAGAGAAACGCGTCGATGGTGACGCCGTTTTTCGAGAGCAGCAGCTTTGTATGTTTATCGCCCGAGATGGGGCAGATGTCGTCGATGCGAATGTCCCGCAGCAGAAAGAGCGGGGCGGCGTTGCCCATGCCGTAGGGCTCGAGCAGCAGAATTTCGTTGACGGTCTTGAGCGTAATGTCGCGGATGTCGATCTCGCAGTCGATCTTGAGCTTGGGGGTGAGAATCTCGTCGGTGAGAATCTCGTTTGCATAGCGGGTGATGCCGGCCTTGAACGCGTCGTAGTTCTCGCGCTTGAGCGAGAGGCCCGCGGCGAGCGCGTGGCCGCCGAACTTCTCGAGAAGTTCGCCCTGGCCCGCGAGCGCCTCGTAGATGTTGAAGCCCGGGATGCTGCGCCCGGAGCCCTTGCCGCTCTCGCCGTCGAAGGAGATCATGATCGAGGGCAGGTAGTACTTGTCCGACAGGCGGGAGGAGACGATGCCGATGATGCCGTGGTGCCAGTGGTCGCTCGCGAGCACGATGATCTTGTCGCGCTGAAAGCCGGGCTCGTGCTCGAGCTGATCGTAGGCCTCGGTGATGATCTTGTTCTCCTCGTCCTGCCGCTCGCGGTTGGCGTCGCAGAGCTCGCGCGCAATCTCGGCCGCCTCGCGCGGGTCGCGCGAGAGCAGCAGCTTCACCGCCCGCCGGGGACTGCCGACCCGCCCGGCGGCGTTGACGCGCGGGGCGAGGGTGTAGCCGATGACGCCGGCGGTGATCTTCTTGTTCTCGATGCCCGACTGGGCGATCAGCGCGCGCAGACCGATGTTTCGGGTGTGCTCAAGGCGCTTGAGCCCGAGCGAGACGATGATGCGGTTCTCGCCGTTTAGGGGCATGACGTCGGCAATGGTGCCGAAGGCGACGAGCTCCGAGTAGCGGTCGATCACATCCTGAAGATGTTCACGCCCCGACAGGGCGCACAGCAGCTTGAAGACGACCCCCACGCCGGCGAGCTCGGGAAAGGGATACTCGCTGTCGGGCCGCTTGGGGTTGACAATGGCGTAGGCGGGCGGCAGGCCGCCGGCGCACTCGTGGTGGTCGGTGATAATGGTGGTCAGCCCCAGATCGTTTGCGTGGGCAATCTCCCGCAGGGCGGTGATGCCGGCGTCCACCGTGATCAGAAGCGTGGTGCCCGCCGCGGCGAGGGTGTCGATGGCGGCCATGTTGACGCCGTAGCCCTCCTCCATGCGGTCGGGGATGTAGTAGTCGATGTTGTCGGTGCGCTCTGAGAGATACTGGTAGAGGATGCTCGTCGACGTGATGCCGTCGACGTCGTAGTCGCCGTAGATGGTGATGCGCTCGTTGTGGGCGAGAGCGTCGTTGATGCGGTTGACGGCCTTTCGCATATCGGGCAGCAGAAAGGGGTCGCAGAGAATGTCGATGGACTTTCGCAGAAACAGCCGCGCGCGCTCGGGGTCGGTCAGACCTCTGTTGTAGAGCAGGCGCGAGACGATGGGCGAAATCTGCAGACTTTCGCAAAGACAGCGAATGGCCTCGGGGTCCTGCTCCCGGACAATCCATTTGCGCTGTTTCATGGTCTCACCTCCGGTTCGTGAGGGCGGAAAACCCGCATGATAATTTACATAATAAAATATTGTATCATTTTTGGGGTCTCACTTCAATGCCTATTTCCGGGCGGTGAGAGGCGCCGCGCTCAATTGAGGCGAATGGTCAAATCTGGTATACTGATAATGAGTGAAAGAGGGGTGACGAGTATGAGACAAAACAGAGCGGGCGCGCCACTGAAAAGCGACCACGGCCGGGCGATGTTTTTCATAAGGCGCCACTGGCTGAAAATACTCATTTTCGGCGGGTGGGGACTTGTGCTTCTCGTCAGCTTCTGTACGACGATGGTTAATACCTACAGCGAGCGCAGCTTTGACGACATCTGTACAGTTCCGATTGACGAAAATACGAGAGTGCGGTTTTATCGGGGGATTTTAGAGGGTGAGGAGGAGACCTGTGTTGTCGACGACCCGGCGCTGCTGGAAGAGTTCTTTACATATCTAAGACAATACCGGTATAAACAGCGGGGGCAATACTATGATGAGTTGGCAGACCGCAGCTCTTTCAAAGGGTACTACTATTTTGAAGTGGAGTGGAAAAGACATTGTTGCTATTTTTGGATAGAGTCTAATTTGCTTGAACGAAGTTTCAGCAATGGCTTTTTAATAAGAAAAAGTGGGGAACAGATGGAACTGACAGAAGATTTTCTAAGTGCATATTGGGAAAAGCTGCCCTGGGGGAAGAGAGCCGATGATGAGGAGTTATGGATAACACAGCCACCCAATCCGCTGACAGGAGGATAACCAATTGGTTATCCTCCTGTTTGGCTATTAGATGCGTTTAGAGAATCCTGAGCCCCAGTAGATACTTGCTGCATATGGGTATATTTGGTATACTGACAGTGAACGGAAGAGGGGTGACGAGTATGAAGCAAAACAGAGCGGGCGCGCCGCTGAAAAGCGATTATAGCGGGGTGTACCGAGTGATGTTTTTCATAAGGCGCCACTGGCTGAAGATACTCATCTTCGGCGGGTGGGGGCTCATGCTTCTTGTCAGCTTCTGTACGACGATGGTTAACACCTACAGCGAGCGCAGCTTTGACGACATCTGTACGGTGCCGATTGATGAAAATACGAGAGTGCGGTTTTACCGGGGAATTCTGGAGGGTGAGGAGGAGTCCTGTGTCGTCGACGACCCGGAGCTGCTGGAGGAGTTTTTTACATATCTAAGACAATACCGGTACAAACATCGGGACGAGTACCATAGTCTGTATGGTGATGCATGGGTAAATCGCTCTTCTTTCAAGGGGTACTACTATTTTGAAGTGGAATGGAGGAGATCTTATTGCTACTTCTATTTAGAGTCTAATCGGCTTGAAAGAGATGATAGCAATGGCTTTTTTATAAGAAGAAACGGAGAACAGGTGGAACTGACAGAAGATTTTATTAGCGCATATTGGGAAAAGCTGCCCTGGGGGAAGAGAGCCGACGATGAGGAATTATGGAAGAGAAAATTTCAAGTCCGGATGACATGGGAGTAACCAAATGGTTACTCCCATGTTTTTCAGTCTATACCCAATAGCTATTGGTCGTAAGTCATATTGATACTAATAATGTGGTTGAGATAGTCAATGGCCGCCTGTCGGTAATAATAGTTGGCCATCTTCCCCTCAAAAGCGCCGTCGGGCTTTGACTGCCAATCGGCAATCATTTTTTCCAGTTTCTTGATGAATTTCTCACGGTAAAACTCATTGCTGATTATAAAACGCGCATCAGTTTTCTGAATATTTGTTATTTTTTGCGCTAGACGATCTCTTTCTTCATCCAGCTCCTGCAATTTGAACAGATTACTAAGAGAGTTTTTTACAACGTCGGGCGGGAGATCGGAGCTTAAATATGCCATAGTCAATGTTGCAATATTGTTTATGGCCTGTGAGGATGTCAGCCCGTCACCACTGACGCCGGAGGCCATGCCTGCAAAGACATTTGCGGCAAAGTCACTGGCAAAACAGAGCATATACAGATTGTTATACTTGTCCTGCACATCTTCCAGCTCTTTGCTTACTTCACTAAGCAGACTATGATTTTTGAAGAAATAGTTGTTGTGCCACATCTCCTGAAAAATGTTGTCCGCCTGCGGGTATTTCATCAGTTCCTCCAGTTCTTTTTTGACATCGGCTCTTCCGGCGGCGGCGTACTCGTTGTCGTAGGCGGGGCGTGACGATTTGAATTCGGCAGTCACTTCGTCGGGCCGAAACGGAGGTGTCTCACCGGCATCGGGAAGATCCTGATCGGGCGGGAGATAATCTTCGATCTCCGGCAGATTCAGCGCGCCGCTCTCCCAGAGGGGCTGATAGGGGCTGTTGAGCTTTGCTCTGTCGGAGGAACCGACCGCGGCGGAGGAGGTCTTCAGTGGCTTTTGGGCGACGACCGGTGTGACCTGTGGCTGCTGCCCTTTGGGATACAGACGCTTTTGCGCGGGCTCGGCGCTCTGCTCGCCCATGCCAAGGGGAGCGGGCTTCTGCCCGGCTGGCAGAACGGCTTTTTTCGGCCGGCTGCCCTGAGAGGACAGTTGGGGCAGCTGTTTTGTCTCGGTCGGCTCCGTATAACGCCACTCCTGGACCGGGGGCGGGGCAGTGACTGACGGCGTGACGCCGGCTTGCCCGGCGCTGCGCTGCGCGCTCTGCCCCTCGTCGAGCTCGTGCAGCATACTGCCGAGCTGCCGGGCCGTATCCGGCGGCAGCTTTGACAAGTAGGCCTCGCGCTCCAGATTGCGCTCCGGCATATTCCGGCCGCTGTAGGGAGTGGGAAAATTCTGCTGTTTTGAAAAAGACATATTGACACCTCTGTAATAATAATTATTATAACCAAATTATTACAGATTAGAACTTTTTTGTCTATGCACAGACTTCACAAAAATTCTACCTAAAGTTCGTTAAATTCATATCCGCGCAAAATAAAGCATCCCCCGCGATCGTTCGCAGGGGATGTTTGGCTTTTATGGTTAGTCTGCTTTGTATTCCGCAATATCCTCCAGTTTGCATGACAGAGCCGCGCATAATTTACTCAGGGTTTTTGTCTCTATGTTTTCGTTGGCTCGAAGCCGTCGAATTGTCTTGCTGTCAATGCCACAGCGCTCTCTGAGCTGGTAAGTTGTGATTTCGCGCCTGGCCATGGTTTCCCACAGCTTGTCAAATATGACCACGAAACCACCTCCAAAATGGAAAAAGGTTTATTTCAACGAATGGATAACACTCTCAAATATCTTCAAAGCCTGGTTCCGACGCGTGGCGTCAAGCGCATTGAGTTTTCTGATGATATCGTTGCTCTTTGTCTTGTAACCGACCGTAAGACTATCCTGAAGAACGTCGTCGGCAGAGGCCTCCAACGTGTTGAGAATCAGAATAAACGTCTCGAGCTTTGGGATTTTGTCACCGCGCTCAATATCAGCGAGATAACGTGTACTGATACCAATTTTCTCCGAACACTCATTCAGATTCCACCCTTGTTTAGAGCGATAAGATTTCAGTTTTTTGCCAAAGCTCTTGGTATCCATACGGCCATCACCTCCTATTTGGGGATTTATCTACTAATAGCATAATGTCCCGCCAAACCATAAAGTATGATCTATTAATAGAAATAACCCTTAATAGTAGTTGATTCAGTTAGAACTCTATGGTACTATATCAGAGGGAGTGAAAGATATGGTCAAGTCAACAGGGATAACGCGAAAGATTGATGAATTGGGGCGGATGGTTCTTCCCAAGGAAATCCGGGATTTTATGGGCATTTGTGACAGAGATGCCCTTGAATTTATGCTGGATGAGAAACGGAACCTGGTTGTAATCCGAAAGGCGACCAGAATGTGCCTGAGGTGCAGAGCGACCGGTGATCTGAAGACAATCAGACAGGGATACTATCTCCGCGGCAGATGCCTGGAAGAATTGAGGCAGGCCTGATCCAATGCTTGCGCGGCTGCGGCGCGCGTGTTACAATAGCGGTACCAAATGATAGGGGAGAGCACGCCATGCGGCTTGACAAATTTTTAAAGGTGTCGCGCATCATCAAGCGCCGCACTGTGGCAAACGAGGCCTGCGACGCGGGGCGCGTCGCGGTGAACGGCCGGCCCGCGCGCGCGTCGTACGACGTCAAGGCGGGCGACGTCATTGCCATCACATTCGGCGAGAAGACGCTCAAAGCCGAGGTGCTCGACGTGCGCGAGCATGTGGCGAAGGACGCGTCGGACAGCCTGTACCGCATCATCGACTGAAAGCCGGGGCCCTGTGGCCCCGGCTTTTTGCTTTTGGACATATCCCGCCGCCGCCTCTCATAAAATGGACTATGGCGGCCCAGGCGCCGCCCGAGTGACAACAAGGAGGAGCGGCTATGGCGGAGGAAAAACGAATTCCCAAGAAACACAACATCATTCTGGAAAACAGAAAGTCCATGAGCATTTCGGGCATTGAGGATGTGGACAGCTTCGACGAGGAGACGGTGGTGCTCTACACCGACGACGGCACGCTTGTCATCCGCGGCAGCGAGCTGCACATCAACCGCCTCAACGTCGAGAGCGGCGACCTCTCGGTGGAGGGGCGCATCGACAGCCTGAGCTACGAGGACGGCGAGAGCAAAAAGGGCGGCTTCTTTGCCCGGCTGATGCGCTGAGGGCCCCGTGAGCGTCACGATTGCGGAGCAGACCTCCGCGTTTCTGTGGTCGCTTGCGATGGGGGCGGGAATTGCGCTGTTCTACGATGCCTTTCGCATCTTCCGTCTGGCCGTCAAATGCAGCACCTTTTTCATCTTTTTGCAGGACCTCGTGTTCTGGTGCGCGTCGGCGGCGGGGAGCTTTGTGTTTTTGTTCTTCGTCAACGCCGGTCAGCCGCGCTGGTTCCTCTTCGCCGGGGGAATTCTCGGGGCCATTCTGTACTCGCAGACCGCCGGCGCTCTTCTCATGGGGAGCGCGCGGGCCATCATCGCCTTTTTGCGGCGCGTGTTCGGGGCGGTGGGGCGCTTTTTCGCCCGGCCGCTGCACGCGCTCGCGCAGCGGCGGCAGCTGCGCGCCGCAGCGCGGGCGCGCCGGCGTAAAAAAAGTTATAAAACTTTTGTAAAACACTTTTCAAACGCGCAAAAAGCAGGTATTATGAAAGATAAGCGGGAGGATTAGCCCGCTGTGTTGTCGACGTTTGAAAAAAGGAGGTCCGATATGAAGCGCAGATACCGAAGCATATTACTCAGAGTGGCGCTGCTCAGCTTCGTTCTGTACTCGGCAGTCAAGATCATCGGGCTTCAGATTGAGATATACCAGAAACGCGAGACCGTGCGCGAAATAGAGCAGCAGATCGAACAGCAGCAGCTGCGCAATGCCGCCCTGCAGGACATGCTCGACGAGGGGATGAGCGAGGAGATGGTCAAAAAGATCGCCCGCGAAAAACTCGGTCTTCTCGGCGCTGACGAACGGATTTTCATCAACGTGACCGGCGACTAGCCGCCTGATGAAATGAGATACGCAGACTAATAAGGGAGGACACAGCGTTTTATGCAATTTGAAGTTGGGGCGGTGCTGGAGGGCAAGGTCACCAGTATCACGAAGTTCGGCGCCTTTGTCGCGCTGCCGGAGGGCAAGACCGGCATGGTGCACATCTCGGAGGTGGCGCCCACCTTTGTACGGGAAATTCGCGACCATCTCAAAGAGGGCGACGAGGTGCGCGTCAAGGTGATCAACATCGACGCCCAGGGCCGCATCAACCTGTCGATCAAGCAGCTCGCGCCGCCGCCCGCACCCGCGCCGCGCCAGCGGCAGACGGCGAGACCCGCCGCCTCTTCCCCACGCCCCGACCGCTTTGAGTGGTCGCCGCGGCGCACCGAGGGGCTCACCTTTGAGGACATGATGAGCCGCTTCAAGCAGGACAGCGACGAGAAGATCTCGACGCTCAAGAAAAACGCCGACGGCAAGCGCGGCGGCGGAAGCTACCGCAAGTCGGGCAGATATTGAGAGTGAAAAGGCGTTTTGGCAACGCCTTTTCTTTTGTCTGCGCGGGTCAAACTCTGCCCGCCGGGCAAAAAAAGGCGGCCGGCAAAAGCTGCCGGCCGTGAAAAAGGAATGAATGGGTAAATAAGGGGAGTAAACAACGCACTGTTAGGATAGCATATTTACCAAATATTGTCAACCCATATTTTGGAAATTTTGAGGTAAACGGCATGTTACTGACCAACGCGAAACTCTTCACCGGCGAGAGCTGGATTGCAGATGGCTTTGTCGAGACCGAGGGGGAAAAGATCGCCCGCGTCGGCCCGATGGAGGAGCTCGCCGCCGGGCAGGCCGGCGCGCTCGACGTGGGCGGACGGATTGTCTGCCCGGGCTTTGTGGAGGCGCACTGCCATCTCGGCCTCTGGGAGGACGGCACCCCCGAGCGCTTTTTTGACGGAAACGAGGACAAGTCCGGCGCGGTGCTCGCCGAGCTGCGCGCGCTCGACGCGCTCAACCCGCGCGAGCCGTCGTTTGCCGCGGCGCGCGCCGCGGGCGTCACCACCGTTGTGACCGGCCCCGGCAGCGCGAACCCCATCGGCGGGCAGCTGATCGCCGTGGAGACGGCGGGCGTGTGCGTCGACGACATGGTGGTGCGCGAGCCCTGCGCGCTGAAGATGGCGCTCGGGGAGAACCCGCGCGGGGGAAAAGAGACACAGCCGACCGTGCGCATGACGACGGCGGCTCTCATCCGCGGGGCGTTCTGCCGGGCGCGCGAGTACGGCGAGCGCCGCGCCGCGGGCCGGGCCGACTACAGCCTGCGCGACGAGACGCTGCTGCGCGCGCTGTGCGGGGAGCTGCCTGTGCACATCCACGCGCACCGCGCCGACGACATCTTCACGGCGCTGCGCCTGGCGCGGGAGTTTGGGCTCGACTGCGTGCTCATCCACTGCACCGAGGGCCACCTGATCGCCCGTGAGCTCGCCGAGGCGGGAGCGCGGGCCGTGGTGGGCCCGGGGCTCACCTTTGCCTCGAAGCCGGAGCTGCGAAATCTCAGCTTCGAGACTCCGGGCGCGCTCGAGCGCGCGGGAGTGCTCACGGCCATCACGACCGACCACCCCGAGACGCCGGTCTGGGCGCTGCCGGTCTGCGCGGCGCTCGCCGTGCGCGCGGGCATGGACCACGACGCGGCGCTTCGCGCTATCACGTCAAACGCCGCGAAGATCTGCGGCATCGACGGGCGCAAGGGCTCGCTGCGCCCCGGCACGGACGCCGACTTTTGCATCTTTTCGCGCGATCCGCTTGACATTCAGGCCCGGCCCGACGCGGTCTACATCCGCGGCGAGAGGGTCTTTACAACCGAGGAGGCTTCCAGATGAGAGAAGTAGACGTATCCACCATCACAAGGGCCGTGGAGATGATGTGCATCGAGGCGAACATGGTGCTCACCGACGACATCGTCGGGCGCATCAAAAGCTCGATCGACGAGGAGCGCTCGCCGCTCGCGCGCAGCATTCTCGAGGCCTACCTTGAAAATATGCAGGCCGCGAAAGACATGAAGATTCCCGTCTGCCAGGACACGGGCATGGCGGTCATCTTTCTCGAGCTCGGCCAGGAGGTCCACCTCGTGGGCGGCAGCCTGCGCGAGGCGGTCGACCGGGGCGTCTCGAACGGGTATACAAACGGCTATCTGCGCTGCTCGGTGGTGGGCGACCCGCTCCGGGAGAGGGTCAACACCGGCGACAACACGCCGGCGATTCTGCACACCGAGATCGTGCCGGGCGACAGAGTCAAAATCACGGTGGCGCCCAAGGGCTTCGGCAGCGAGAACATGAGCGCGCTGCGCATGATGACGCCCTCCGCCACCCGGGAGGACGTGGTGAACTTCGTCGTCGAGGCGGTGGAGCGCGCGGGCAGCAATCCCTGCCCGCCGGTAGTGGTCGGCGTCGGCATCGGCGGCGACTTCGAGCTGTCGGCGCTGCTGGCAAAGCGCGCGATCACCGAGCCCATCGACCGGCCGAACCCCGACCCCTACTACGCCGACATGGAGCGCGAGATCCTCGAGAGGCTCAACCGCACCGGCATCGGGCCGCAGGGCTTCGGCGGCGTCACGACGGCGCTCGGCGTCAACATCAGAACCTACGCCACCCACATTGCGGGGCTGCCGGTCGCGGTCAACATCGGCTGCCACGTCACACGCCACCGCAGCATGGAGCTGTAGAGACGGCGCCCGCCACACGGCGGGCGCCTTTTTGTACGCCGTTTGTCGAAACTGTGAACTTGTTGTAAAAATCGCACAAGGAATAGACAAGTGAAAGGCGATTTGTTATAATAAAATCACAAACCGAAGAGGGCAATGCGGAAAAAAGTCTCATCGCCTCGGCGGTGAGCTTTCAATAAATGAAGGGAGTGTTTCTATGAACATTACCATCAACACAAAAAAATTCACGGTAACGGACGCACTCAAGACGAGAATCGAAAAAAAGCTCGTAAAGCTCGACCGGTATTTCCAGGCGGACACGGATGCGGCGGTCAAGCTCTCGACCGAGAGGGATCTGGAGAGAATTGAGATCACCGTCTTCTACCACGGGATGATCTTCCGTGCGCAGGAGGCGACGGGCGACATGTTCCAGTCTCTCGACGGCGCGGTGGACTCCCTCGAGCGCCAGCTTCGCAAGAACAAGACCCGCCTCGAAAAGCGCCTCAAGGAGGGCGCGTTTGTCGAGGCCTACACCGACACCGTCGCGGAGGAGCCCATTGAGCTCATCCGCGTCAAGGAGTTCGCGGTCAAGCCCATGGACGTGGAGGACGCCATTTTGCAGATGAACCTGCTCGGCCACCAGTTCTATGTGTTCCGCGATCTGAAAAGCGAGAAGATCCGCGTGGTCTACCGCCGAAACGACGGTGGCTACGGCCTGATCGCGCCCATTGAAGACCGCTGAGGACAGCAGGGGGGAGACCGCGTCTCCCCCCTTTTCTTTGTTATTCCGGCCAAAGCGGGCGGCATTTTTCGACGGAGCCGTCGGCAGTTTGCCGAAAAATGCAAAAGCTCTTGCAATCAGTCGGAAAATCCAATATGATAGAACTATCTTTTGAAAAGAGGGATCTCGATATGGCGCGCTGTGTCGGCAACGTCAAAGTGAACAGACCCCCCGTTTCGTGCCGCGGTATGGCGAGCGCGGGCGACAAGTACATAGCAGTAGTGCAACTATCATGACAAAACACTTCGACAAGGGGTGTTTTTTGTTTTTCAGCAGAGAGCGAAAAGGAGAAGTGAAATGAAGAGAAAAGTAGCCATTGTCATGGGCAGCGACAGCGACCTCCCCGTCATGCGGGACGCGGTCAAAACGCTGCGGCAGTTCGAGGTGCCGTTTGAGGTGCGCGTCATCTCGGCCCACCGCACGCCGGGCGCGGCCGAGGCGTTTGCAAAGGGCGCGCGGGAAAACGGCATCGCGGTCATCATTGCGGCCGCCGGCAAGGCCGCGCATCTCGGCGGTGTGCTCGCCGCCTACACGACGCTGCCGGTCATCGGCGTGCCGGTCAAATCCTCCACAATGGACGGGCTCGACTCGCTTCTGTCGATGGTGCAGATGCCAAAGGGCATCCCGGTGGCGACCGTGGCCATAGACGGGGCGCAGAACGCGGCGCTGCTCGCGGTGCAGATGCTGGCGCTGTCGGACGAGACGCTGAGCGAAAAACTCGAGAGTTTTAAAATAAACATGGAGCGCGAGGTCATGGAAAAGGACCGCGCAGTGATGGCGGAGGTAGAAAAGCTATGAAGAAAATGCAGCAGCTCTACGAGGGCAAGGCAAAAAAGGTGTACGCGACGGATGACGCGAATCTCGTCATTGTCGACTACAAGGACGACGCGACCGCTTTCAACGGCCTGAAGAAGGGAACCATTGAGGGCAAGGGCGTCATCAACAACAAGGTCTCAAACTTTCTGATGCAGATGCTCGAAAAGCACGGCATCCCGACCCACTTCGTCGAGCAGCTCTCGGACCGCGAGACGCTCGTTCGGCATGTCAAGATCGTGCCGCTTGAGGTGATTGTGCGAAACATCGCCGCGGGCTCGCTCTCGAAGCGCCTCGGCATTCCCGAGGGACAGAAGCTCGGCTGCACGGTGCTCGAGTACAGCTACAAGGACGATGAGCTCGGCGACCCGATGATCAACGACTACCACGCGCTCGCGATGGGGCTCGCCACCCGCGAGGAGCTCGACACCATCGCCGGGTATGCGCTGAAGATCAACCAGATTCTCGGCGACTACCTCAAGGACGCGAACATCGAGCTGATCGACTTCAAACTCGAATTCGGCAAGGACGCCGACGGCAGGATCATTCTCGCCGATGAGATCTCGCCCGACACCTGCCGCTTCTGGGACAGCACCACCGGCGAAAAGCTCGACAAGGACCGCTTCCGCCGCGACCTCGGCAACGTCGAGGACGCCTACCAGGAAATTCTCAAGAGACTGCTCGGCGAATAAGGAGTACAGCATGTTTGACAAGTTGAAAGAGGAGTGCGGCGTCTTCGGCATCTATGACGTGGACGGCCACGGCGCCGCGAGAACGACCTACTATGCGCTCTTCGCGCTTCAGCACAGAGGGCAGGAGAGCTGCGGCATCGCCGTCAACGACAACCGCGACATCTTCGTGCAGAAGGACATCGGCCTTGTGCCCGACGTCTTCACCGAGCCCGTACTGAACCGGCTGACGGGGCACATGGCGATCGGCCACTGCCGCTATTCAACCACCGGCAATCCCACCCGCGAGAACGCCCAGCCGCTTGTGACCAAGTATGTCAAGGGCACGCTCGCGCTCGCCCACAACGGAAATCTCACCAATTCAAACAAACTGCGCCGTGAGCTCGAGCACAGCGGCGCCATCTTCCAGTCGACCAACGACACGGAGGTCATCACCTACGTCATTGCCAAGGAGCGCCTGCACACAAAGACCGTGGAGGAGGCCATTGAAAACGCGATGGATCATCTCGAGGGGGCCTACTCGCTGGTCATCATGAGCCCCCAGAAGCTCATTGCCGCGCGCGACCCGGACGGCTTCCGCCCGCTGTGCATGGGCAAGCTCGAGAACTCCTATGTCTTCGCCTCCGAGAGCTGCGCCATCGACGCCATCGGCGCGACGTTTATCCGGGACATCGACCCGGGCGAGGTGGTCGTGGTCGACGAAAAGGGGCCGCGCTCGCTGCGGCGCCACTGCGGCAAAAAGCCGTCGATCTGCATCTTTGAATACGTCTACTTCGCGCGGCCCGACTCGGTGATCGAGGGGGCGAGCGTGCACCAGGCCCGCCAGGAGGCCGGCAAGTATCTCGCCATCGAGCACCCGGTCGAGGCCGACATCGTCGTCGGCGTGCCCGACTCGGGGCTTGACGCGGCGCTCGGCTATGCAAAGCAGTCGGGCATCCCCTACGGCATCGGCTTCATCAAGAACCGCTACATCGGGCGCACTTTCATCCAGCCCACCCAGGGCCAGCGCGAGACCTCGGTGCGCATCAAGCTCAACCCGCTGGCGAGCGCCGTCAAGGGCAAGCGCGTGGTCATGGTCGACGACTCGATTGTGCGCGGTACGACCTCCAAGCGCATTGTAAACTCGCTGCGCGAGGCGGGGGCAAAGGAGATCCACATGCGGGTGTCGTCGCCGCCGTTTCTCAACCCCTGCTACTTCGGCACCGACATCGACTCGCGCGACAAGCTCATTGCGAACAACCACTCCCTCCAGGAGATCCGCCGCCACCTCGGCGTGGAGAGCCTCGGATACCTGTCGATCGAGAATCTCAGAAAGATTCCGGTCGGGGCCAAGTGCCACTTCTGCGAGGGGTGCTTCACGGGCAAATACCCCATCGACGTGGACGAGGACGACCAGTCGAAAAACATCTTTGAATGACGGAGGGACCATGAAGAGTTTCAGTGACAGCTACAAGGCGGCGGGCGTCGACGTGACCGCGGGCTACCGCGCGGTCGAGCTGATGAAAGCGGACGTCAAACGCACGGCCATCCCCGGTGTGCTCACCGGCATCGGCGGCTTCGGCGGGCTCTTCGAGCTCGACCTTACGGGCTATGAGCGCCCGGTCCTCGTATCGGGTACCGACGGGGTCGGCACCAAGCTCAAGCTCGCCTTTCTCATGGACAAACACGACACCGTCGGGCAGGACTGCGTGGCGATGTGCGTCAACGACATCATCTGCTCGGGCGCAAAGCCGCTCTATTTTCTCGACTACATCGCCTGCGGCAAAAACCTGCCCGAGCGCATCGCCGCGATTGTGCGCGGCGTGGCGGACGGCTGCGTCGCGGCGGGCTGCGCCCTCGTCGGCGGCGAGACCGCCGAGATGCCCGGCTTCTACCCCGAGGACGAGTACGACCTCGCGGGCTACAGCACCGGCATCGTCGAGCGCGGCGCCATCATCGACGGCTCGCGGCTCGAGGCGGGCGACGCGCTGATCGGCCTTGCGTCGTCGGGCGTCCACTCCAACGGCTTCTCGCTGGTGAGAAAGGTCTTCGGCATTGACGAAAAGACGGTCGGCGAGTATGTGGACGAGCTCGGCTGCACGCTCGGCGAGGCGCTTTTGACCCCGACGAGAATCTACGTCAAGCCCATGCTCGAGCTGATCGGAAAGGTCGAGGTCAAAGCGGTTTCCCACATCACCGGCGGCGGCTTCTACGAGAATGTGCCGCGCATGCTGCGCGAGGGGCTCACCGCCCACATCAGAAAGGACGCCTACGAGCTGCCCGCGATCTTTTCGCTCTTACAGCGCCGCGGAGACATTCCCGAGCGCGACATGTACAACACCTTCAACATGGGCATCGGCATGATCGCCGCCGTGCCGGCACAGCAGGCCGACGAGGCGGTGCGGGTGCTCACGGCCTGCGGCGAGCGCGCCTGCGTGCTCGGCGAGGTGAAGCAGGGGCCCGAGGGGGTCGTCCTGTGGTAAAAATCGCCGTTCTGGTCTCGGGCGGCGGCACGAATTTGCAGGCGCTCATCGACGCCGAACGCCGCGGGGAGATCCGGGGCGGAGAGCTTGCGCTCGTCGTGTCGAGCAGCGCCGGGGCATACGCCCTCGAGCGGGCCGCTCAGGCGGGCATTGAGGCCGTGACGCTGCCGCGGCGCGAGTACGCCGCGCGCGGCGACTACGACCGGGCGCTCATCGCGCTTCTGCAGAGCCGGGGCATCGGCCTTGTGGTGCTTGCGGGCTTTCTGTGCGTGCTGGGGCCGGAGATGGTCGCGGCCTATCGAAACAGGATACTCAACATCCACCCGTCGCTGATTCCGGCGTTTTGCGGCGACGGGTTCTACGGTCTGCGCGTGCACGAGCGCGCGCTCGCGGCGGGAGTCAAGGTCACGGGCGCGACGGTGCACTTTGTCAGTGAGATCACCGACGGCGGGCCCATTGTGCTGCAGCAGGCGGTCGCCGTGCGGGAGGACGACACCGCCGAATCGCTCCAGCAGCGCGTGATGCGCGAGGCGGAGTGGAAACTTCTGCCGCGGGCGGTGAGCCTCTTCTGCGAGGGGCGCATCGCGGTGGACGGCAATCGAACAACCATTCTTCAGGGGGGTAATGAACCATGAAAAAGAGAGCTCTTTTGAGTGTTTCCGACAAGACGGGCATTGTGGAGTTTGCCCGCGAGCTGCACGGTCTCGGCTTTGAGCTGGTGTCGACCGGCGGCACGAAGCGCGTGCTCAGGGACGCGGGCATTCCGGTGCTCGGCGTGTCGGAGCTGACCGGCTTTCCCGAGTGCCTCGACGGCCGGGTCAAGACGCTTCACCCGGTGATTCACGCGGGCATTCTCGCCCGGCGCGACCACCCCGAACACATGGCCCAGATCGCAAAGCTCGGCATCAGCACCATCGACATGGTGGTCATCAACCTCTACCCGTTCAAGGCGACCATTCTCAAGGACGACGTCACCTTTGAAGAGGCCATTGAGAACATTGACATCGGCGGGCCGACCATGATCCGCGCCGCGGCAAAAAACTGGCAGGATGTGACCGTGATCGTCGACCCGCGCGACTACGACGGCGTGCTCGCCGAGATGAAGCTGGGCAAAATCTCGCTTGAGACCAAGGCGCGCCTGGCGCGCAAGGTCTTCGCCCACACGGCGAACTACGACGCCATGATCTCGAACTGGCTCGGCAGACAGGCGGGGGACGACCCGCTGCCCGAGACCATCACCATGACCTATGAGAAAGTGCAGGATATGCGCTACGGCGAGAACCCGCACCAGCGCGGCGCTTTCTACCGCGAGGTCGGAAAGGGCTTTGAGGGCACCATTGCCGCGGCAAAGCAGCTGCACGGCAAGGAGCTCTCCTACAACAACATCAACGACGCAAACGGCGCGCTCGACACCTTAAAGGAGTTTGACGGCGTGTGCGCCGTGGGCGTCAAGCACGCCAATCCCTGCGGCGTGGGCCTCGGCAAGACGCTGCACGAGGCGTATGTGAACATGTACAACGCCGACCCGGTCTCGATCTTCGGCGGCATCGTGGCGCTCAACGAGAGAGTGGACGCGGCGACGGCCGAGGAGATTGCGAAGATCTTTGTCGAAATCGTCATCGCGCCCGGCTACGAGCCCGAGGCGCTCGAGATTCTCTGCCGCAAGAAGAACATCCGCGTGCTTGAGCTGCCCGAGATTCGCCAGAAGAACAAAAGGGAATTTCTCGACATGAAGAAAGTCGCGGGCGGGCTTCTCGTGCAGGAGCTCGACTGTGAGCTGATGAACGAGGAGGAACTCAAGGTGGTCACCGACCGCGCGCCCACCGCGGAAGAGCTCGCGCAGCTCAAGTTTGCGTGGCGGGTGGTCAAACACACAAAATCGAACGCCATTGTGCTGGTGAAAGGCGACCAGACCGTGGGCGTCGGCCCGGGACAGACTAACCGCATCACGGCGCTCGAGCTTGCGATCAAGTACGCGGGCGACAAGGCTGCGGGCTCGGTCATGGGCAGCGACGCTTTCTTCCCCTTTGACGACTGCGTCGAGGCGGCCCATCAGGCGGGCATCACCGCCATCATCCAGCCGGGCGGCTCCATCCGCGACGAGGATTCGATCAAAAAGTGCAACGAGTACGGCATCGCCATGGTCTTCACCGGCATGCGCCACTTCAAGCACTGAGGGAGGGCCTATGAGAGTACTGGTAGTCGGCGGCGGCGGCCGCGAACACACCCTCGTGTGGAAGCTCAGCCAGTCGAGGCGCGTCACGGAGCTCTTCTGCGCGCCGGGAAACGGCGGCATTGCCGCGCTCGCGACCTGTGTGCCGATCAAGGCGACGGACGTTGAGGGCATGGTGCGCTTTGTGCGGGAGAACGCCATTGACTTCGTGGTGGTCGCGCCGGACGACCCGCTCATGCTCGGCATGGTCGACGCGCTCGAGGCCGAGGGCGTCAAGTGCTTCGGCCCGCGCAAAAACGCCGCTCTCATCGAGGGCAGCAAGATCTTCGCAAAGCAGATGATGCGCGACGCGGGCATTCCGACGGCGGACTTTGAGATCTTCGACGACCCGGATGAGGCGCGGCGCTATCTCAGGGAGAAAAACGAGTACCCCACTGTCATCAAGGCGGACGGCCTCGCGCTCGGCAAGGGCGTCATCATCGCCAAAAACGAGCAGCAGGCCATGCAGGCGGTCGGCGACATGATGGAGCAGCGCGCCTTCGGCGAGGCGGGCAGCCGCATTCTCATCGAGCAGTGCCTGAGAGGCCCCGAGGTGTCGGTGCTCGCCTTTACGGATGGCAAGACCGTGCGCCCGATGGTGTCGGCGCAGGACCACAAGCGTGCTTTCGACCATGACGAGGGGCCGAATACCGGCGGCATGGGAACATTCAGCCCGAGCCGCATCTACACCCCCGCGCTCGCCGAGACCTGTATGCAGCGCATCTTTCTGCCGACTGTGCGGGCCATGAACGAGCTCGGAAGACCGTTTCGGGGCTGTCTCTACTTCGGGCTGATGATTGTGGACGGCGAGCCCTATGTCATTGAGTACAACGCCCGCTTCGGCGACCCCGAGACCCAGGTGGTTCTGCCGCGGCTCAAGAGCGACCTCTTCGAGATTTTCGACGCCGTCGCCGACGAGCGCCTTGACACCGCCGAGATCGAGTGGGACGACGGGGCGGCGGTCTGCGTCGTGCTCGCGTCGGGCGGCTACCCCGGCAAATACGAGACCGGCTTCCCCATTGCGGGTCTCGAGGAGACGAACGCTCTGCCGGGTGTGACAGTCTTTCACGCCGGCACCCGCCTCGAGGGGGAGCGCGTTCTCACGGCGGGCGGCCGTGTGCTCGGCGTGACCGCTCTCGGAGACGATCTCGACACGGCCATCCGCGCGGCGTACGACGCCGTCGGCCATGTCAGCTTTGAAAAAGCGCATTACCGCCGGGATATAGGCATTAAATAATTACTATTTGGAAAGGCTCTGCCGGAACGGCAGAGCCTTTTTGACCGCCTGTGAGCGGGTGTGGTATAATAGCCGCAGAGCGGCTATTATATGGAATTTAGGCCATTTTTCTCGCCCCTTGCGGGGCAGTCCCTGCGGGACGGCAGAAAACAAGGCCATATATCATGATTGCTTCGCGCTTATGATATTATCTTACCAAAGCGACTATTACATAATGTTCGGCCATGCGCGCGACCACTGTGGTATAAGTGCCCGCGGGACGGCTGGAAATATGGCCATATAGTATGGGCGCTGTGTACTGTGTTGCAGTGCGGCCGAACAAAAAATGGGATGCCGTCTGCGGCATGCCCAAAGAGATGGGAGAGACAACATGGCGGGAATGGCAGCGGTCGTCTTTACGGCGATCATGGTCACCATGACGGTGAATGCGATTCGCACCGGCGAGAACCCGGCGCTGATTGCGGTGTGCGTCATCGTCACACTGGTGGGGGCTTTCAATATGGTCTTCGCCGTCAAAAAGACGCTCGCCGAGCGAAAGGCTCAGCGGGAGAATGAGGCGCGCGAGCAGGCCGAGGCCGCCGAGCGCGAGGCGGGCAGGGCCGCGCGCATCGCCCGCAAGCAGGAGCTGATGCGGGCGATGGCCGAGCTCGAGGAATTCGAGGCGCTCGAACAGGAGAATTCGGAAGAGCCGGAAGAGCCGGAAGAGCCGGAAGAGCCGGAAGAGCCGGAAGAGCCGGAAGAGCCGGAAGAGCCGGAAGAGCCGGAAGAGCCGGAAGAGCTTACAGGGGAGGAGCAGACAGATGAAGAGCATTAAACCGGGCAGAGGCCCCTCGATGATGAGCGCCGTCGGCTCGATTGCCGCCGGTGTGTTTGGCGTCTTTTGGACCATTGGCGCGGCGAGCATGGGCGCGCCCGGCTTCTTTGTGGGGTTCGGGGTGGTATTCATTCTGCTCGCCGTGGGGCAGGCGATCTACGCCTTTTACAACGCCACGGCAAAGAACCGCATGTCCGCCTTTGACATCACCGAGCACGGCGAGGAGCCCGACCCCCTCGACCCGAATGCGCGCATGGGCGAGCGCCCGGCGGCCCGCGCGGACGCGGGTGCGCCAGAGCGGTTCTGCCCCTACTGCGGCGCGCCCACCGAGGGCGACTACGCCTACTGCCGCGCCTGCGGCAGAAAGCTGCCCGACTGAGCGCCATGGAGTACCGCATCGGAATGGATCTCGGGGGCACCAACATCGCCGCGGGCCTTGTCGCCGGTGGCGAGCTGCTTGTGCGCCGCTCGGTGCCGACGCGCGCCGCCGAGGGGGAACATGCCGTCATCGCCCGCATGGTGTCCCTCGTGCGGGAGCTTTCGGCCGAGTGCGGCGCGGGACCGGGCGGCGTCGCCTCTCTCGGCGTGGGAACACCCGGCGCGGTGGAGCCGGACAGCGGGCGCGTTCTCTTCTGCAACAACCTCGGCTGGCGCGACGTGGCGCTGCGCGAGCGCCTGGGCGAGGCCACGGGACTGCCCGTCGCCGTGGGCAACGACGCCGACTGCGCCGCGCTCGGCGAGGCGCTCTTCGGCGGCGAGCGGCGCTCTGACATGGCGCTTTTGACCATCGGCACGGGCGTCGGCCTCGGCGTCGTGCGTGACGGCACACTTGTCACGGGTATGCGGGGCGCCGCCGGTGAATTTGGGCACACCACGCTCATCGCGGGCGGCGAGCTCTGCTCCTGCGGGCGGCGCGGGTGCCTTGAGCGCTACGCGGCGTTCCCGGCGCTCATCCGCGCGGCACAGCGGGCGGCGGACGGGGGAGACATTCCTCTCGCGAGACTGCGCGACGAGGGCTGCTTAAACGGCCGGGAGATCTTCGCGCTCGCAAGAGGCGGCAGCGAGAGGGCGGCCGCGCTTGTGTCCAGCTTCATCGGTCACATCGGCGACGGGGTGGTGAATCTCGTCAATCTGCTCGACCCGGGCTGTGTGGTCATCGGGGGCGGCATCGCGCCCGAGGGGGAGTATGTGCTCGCCCCCATCCGGGAAAAGCTCAGCCGCGAGGCCTATCTCGGGCAGCGGCTGCCGCCGGTCGTCATGGCAGCGCTCGGCGGTGATGCGGGGATACTCGGCGCGGCGGCGCTCACACCGCGGCAATAGAACAGAACAGACCCGGCGCTGCGGCGCCGGGTCTGCTTTTACCGGATGGGTCCACGGTTGTTGGTACGGCCGAGGATGTAATCGGTGGAGGTCTTATAGAAATCCGCAAGCCGGATCAGATGCTCAACCGGGATGGTCTGGATTCCTCTCTCATAGCGGGAGTAGACCGTCTGCTGAATGCCGAGCACCCGGCCAACCTCCTCCTGGGTCAGATCCTGATCCTCGCGCAGATCGTGCAGCCGCTGAAAGTGCATGCTCATCTCCCCTAAAGTCAGAATAATTTATTCTGACTTTAGCACAGCAGCTGGGGAAATATGCCGTGGCAGTACCGATTGGTTCTAAGATGGCTTATTTTTCCGTTTTGTCGGCCAAGACTCCCTCGCACCAGTCGGCGCCGGCGCCGGTGAGAAGCACCGGCCGGAGCGTACCGGCCAGAGGCTCGGACGACGCGGCGCGCACAGGCGTGTAATTGGGCGTGACCCCCTCGAAGACGCCGGGCGACACCTCGGTCTCAAAGAGCACGGGGAAGACCTCGCCGAGCTGAGCGGCGAAAAACGCCTGCCGGGCGCGCTCCATGCGCTCGATGACGAGGTGGGAGCGCAGCTCTTTCACACGGACGGGTATCTGGCCGGGCATGCGGTCGGCTGCGGTGCCGGGGCGGCGCGAGTAGGCGAAGACATGGACTTTCGCAAAGCCGATCTCATCGAGAAAGAGAAGCGTCTGTTCCAGTTCCGCGTCGGTCTCGCCGGGGAAGCCCACCATCAGATCGGTGGTGATCGCCGTGTGGGGAATGTGCCGGCGCAGCAGGCGCACCGCCTCGCGGTAGAGGGCGGTGTCGTATTTGCGGTTCATGCGCCGCAGCGTCTCGTCGCAGCCGGACTGCAGCGAGAGGTGAAACTGCGGGCAGATGTGGTGAAGATTCGCAAGGCGCGCGACAAAGGCGGGCGTGACGATGCGCGGCTCGAGCGAGCCGAGGCGCAGGCGCGCGGGCGAACCCATCTCGTCGAGGGCCGCGTCGCAGGCCTCGAGCAGATCGACAAGCGCGATCTCGCCCCCCTCGCCGTAGGAGGCGATCTCAATGCCGGTGAGCACGATTTCCAGAAAGCCGCGCCGGGCGAGGCCGCGCAGCTCCTCAACCGCCTCGTCGAGGGGCTTTGAGCAGATGCGCCCGCGCGCGTAGGGGATGATGCAGTAGGCACAGAAGTTGTCGCAGCCGTCCTGAATCTTGACGGCGGCTCGGGTGTGCTCAAAATGGGCCGTGGCGCGCAGGGGTTCAAAGCGGCTCTCGTGGGTGAGATCGCGCAGGCGCACGACGCGCCCCATGCTGCGCTGGGCCTCGGCGACGGCGTCGAGGATCTCGCTCTTTCGGCGGTTGCCGACCACCACGTCGACCTCGCGCATGGCCTCGAGCTCGGCGGGCGCAGTCTGGGGGTAGCAGCCGGTGGCCACCACGATGGCCGCGGGGTTGCGGCGCTTTGCCCGGCGCAGCGCCTGGCGCGACTTCTTGTCGCTGACGGCCGTGACCGAGCAGGTGTTGACCACGTAGACGTCGGCCGGTTCGTCAAAGTCGACGAGCTCGTAGCCGGCGGCCTTGAACTGTTCGCGGATGACCTGCGTCTCCACCTGATTTACTTTGCAGCCGAGCGTGAGAAAGGCGGCTCTCATTCGGCGGTTCCCCCTTTTGTCTGCATTCCTGCCCAGTATAGCGAATTTCAAAAAAAAGTACAAGAGCCGCTTGTAAACCGCCGCCCGGTTTGCTATCATGGAAAGTGTAGAAAAGTGAGATAAGATGCGGAGGAAATGGATATGAAGAGTGTGACCATCAAACTGAACTCGATCAACGATGTCAAGCAGTTTGTCAACATCGTCAGCAAGTACGACTTCGATGTGGATCTGGTCTCGGGCCGCTACATCATCGACGCGAAATCCATCATGGGCATTTTCAGCCTGGATCTGGCAAACCCCATTGAGCTCGAGGCGAGAGGCAATGAGGTCGATCCTCTCATTGACGAGCTCGAGCCCTTTCTTGTAAAATAGACTCAGACAGGCAATCGGCCGGGAGAGCATTCCCCTTACCCTTTGCCTCTTTTTTTGCCAAATTTCCATTACGGAGGATGTCGTGGACGCTTTTGTAACGTATCTGCCGGTTCTGGCGGGAATAGCGCTTTTTCTCTATGGCATGAAGATCATGAGCGGCTCGCTCGAGAAACTCGCGGGCGCCAAGCTCGAGAAGACCCTTGAAAAAATGACGAAGAACCGCCTCAAGGGCGTGGCGCTCGGCGCCGCGGTCACGGCGGTTATTCAGAGTTCGTCGGCGACGACGGTCATGATCGTCGGCTTTGTCAACGCCGGCATCATGAAGCTCACCCAGGCCATTCCGGCCATCATGGGCGCCAACATCGGCACGACCGTCACCGCGCAGATTCTGCGCCTGGGCGACGTCAGCGGCGTCGGCTTTCTGCTGACGCTCATCAAGCCCAACAACCTCGCCCCGATTCTCCTGATCATCGGCACGATGATGGTGGTGTTCGGCAGCGGCAAAAAGACCAAGGACATCGGCAGCCTCATCGCGGGGCTCGGCATGCTCTTCTTCGGCATGTCCACCATGGAACAGACCTTGACGCCGCTTCGCGATCTGCCCCAGTTTCAGCAGGCCATGGCCGCGGTGTCGAATCCGCTGCTCGGCGTGGCGCTCGGCGCCGTGCTGACGGCGGTGCTGCAGAGCTCCTCGGCCTCCATCGGCATTTTGCAGGCCCTCTCGGCGACGGGCGCCATCACCTTTGCGACGGCCGCGCCCATCATCCTCGGCACCAACATCGGCACCTGCATTCCGGTCATCATGGCGAGCATCGGCGCCAACAAGAACGCAAAGCGCGCCGCGACCGTACACCTCTACTTCAATGTGATCGGCTCGATCATCTTCCTGATCGGCATCTACGCCATCCAGTACACGGTGGGCTTCTCGTTCTGGGGCGACGCCATGACCAGAGGCTCCATCGCCGACTTCCACATTCTGTTCAACGTGGTCAACACCATCATTCTGCTGCCCTTTACCAATCAGCTTGCCAAGCTCGCCAAGAGAACGGTGCGCGACAAAAAGGGCGAGCGCTCGCGCGAGGACGAAAATCTGCTTGAGGACCGCTTTCTCGCAACGCCGGGGCTTGCGCTCGAGCAGTGCCGCAAGGTCATTGTGGATATGGGGGAGACCGCCTTTGCGAATTTCTACCGCTCGTGCAACCTGGTTCAGAAGTTTGACAACAAGGAGTTCAAGCACTTAAACGACGAGGAGAATTTTCTCGACAAGTCCGAATCGCTGCTCGGCAACTACCTTGTGCGCATCACCTCCGGCAATCTCAACGACCACGACAGCAAGACGGCGAGCGAGTACCTGCACGCCATCGGCGACTTTGAGCGCATCGGCGACTACAGCGTCAACATCGCCGAGGTGGGCGAGTACAACCACGAGAACGGCATCACCCTCTCGGAGTCGGCACAGAGAGAGCTTGAGACCATCAACAACGCTGTGCGCGAGATTCTCTCGATGACCGTCATGGCCTTTGAGAACAACGACGCGGCGCTCGCCGCGCAGGTCGAACCTCTCGAGGAGGTCATCGACGTGATGAAAGAGACGCTCAAGAACAAGCACGTCGAACGGCTTCAGGCCGGCATCTGCAACGTGCAGTCGGGCATCTCGTTCATCGAGGTGCTGACCAATCTCGAGCGCATCTCGGACCACTGCTCCAACATCGCGGTCAACGTCATCAAAATGGTGGAGCGCTCGACCAAATTCGACCCCCATGAGCATCTGCGCAAGGTGCACGAGGGCGTCAGCGGCGAGTACAAGGAAAAATTCGACGAGTACACCGAGAAGTATCTCATCCCACTTGAAAAAATCCATTGACAGTTCGGCGGCCGGTCAACCGGCCGCCTTTTCTTTTGCCCGTACTAAAAAGGCGCCGCGCGGCATATATATTGGCATGGATGTGAGCACGCACGGCACGCTTCGCACGCCCGAGGAGGGAGTGCCGAAGACGGGGCGCCGCGGCTGCGAACACCCGTGGACCCAGCCGGACTTTCGCCCGCAGGGGGAAGCTGAGACGGCCGGGATCGGGCATGCCGGCCGCGCTGCGGCCGGCGGTCACAGTATCCGCCGGTGCGGGCGGGGAAAAGGTGGGTTACAGATGCGCGGGAAAAGAGAAATTTGCGTGCTGCTTGCGGCGGCCCTGCTGCTGTTTGCGGGAATGCCGGCGGCGGCGACGCTCGACAGCGAGCTGATTGAGACCATTGACGTGGTCGACGAGGCGGAGATCTATGAGCAGGGCGAGCCGACGGGCGCCGTCGACGTGACGCCCCTGTTTGAGGTGACGAGCCCCTCGGCCATCCTCATGGAGCAGTCGACGGGCCGGGTGCTCTACGAGAAGAACCCCGACGAGCCGCTGCCCCCGGCGAGCGTGACCAAGGTCATGAGTCTGCTTCTGGTGATGGAGGCGCTCGACAGCGGTGCGATTTCGCTCGAGGACCCGGTCACCTGCAGCGAGGTCGCGGCGGGGATGGGCGGCTCACAGATCTACCTCGAGCCGGGCGAGGTGATGACGGTTGACGAGCTCTTGAAAGCCGCGGTGGTTGCAAGCGCCAACGACGCGACGGCGGCGCTCGCCGAACACGTCGCGGGCAGTGTGGACACCTTTGTCGCGAAGATGAACGCCCGCGCCGCCGAGCTCGGCATGACGAACACCGTCTTCAAAAACACAACCGGGCTTCCGACCGAGGGCCATTTGACGACGGCGCGCGACATCGCCATTATGTCGCGCGAGCTGATGAAGCACGAGAAGATCAAGGACTACACCCTCATCTGGATGGACACGGTGCGAAACGGCGAATTCGGGCTTGCGAACACCAACAAGCTCGTCAAGACCTACCAGGGCATCACGGGGCTCAAGACCGGCTCGACGAGCGAGGCGAAGTTCTGCCTGTCGGCGACGGCCGAGCGCGACGGCATGGGCCTTGTCGCGGTGGTGCTCGCCGCCCCGAGCGGCAAGGAGCGCTTTGCCGACGCGACAAAAATTCTCGACTACGGCTTTGCCACCTATGAGAAGCGCGTCTACGAGGCCGGGGCAATCGACCCGATGAAAGTGCTGCGCGGCACCCAGCCGAGCGTGGCGCTCGCGGTGAAGAATCCCCAGGTCGAGGTTGTGGTACCCAAGGGCTCAAACCAGAAGATCTCGACGAAGGTAGAGGTATGCGAGGATCTCCAAGCGCCGGTCGACAAGGGCCAGAAAGTCGGCCAGATCAGCTTTTACCTCGACGGCGAGCTGCTCGCGACAAGCGACGTGGTCTGTCAGAACGATGTGCCGGCTCTGACGTTTGCGGCCCTCGTGCTCAAGGGGATCTCGCAGCTGTTCGGCATCTGTGAGCCGGTCTGACCGGAAAGAAAACAGGCGGCGGGAAACCGCCGCCTGCCTTTGTCGCTACAATGAGACAAGCCTGTTACAAATTCGCGCCGATTTCCGCCAGAAAATACTTGACGAATGAAAAATCGGCGCATTTTGAACAAAAACTGTTCAAAAAAACTTTACAAAGTGCCGCCCGGGCTTTGTTGATATTGCCGGAAAAACCATGTATAATAGATGTAAACTTCAATAACTTGTATGAAATGGAAGTATCTCGTCTCTTTGAGATTCCAAACAAACAACAGGGAGGAACTTCATATGGTTAAAATCATCATTGGCAACAAGGGTTCCGGCAAGACAAAGATGCTGATCGATCTGGTGAACCAGTCTGCGGCCACGGCCAAGGGCCACGTCGCCTGCATCGAGAAGGGCGCGAAGCTGACCTACGACATTGTCAGCAGCGTCCGCCTGATTGATACAGATGAGTATGAAATCGCGAGCTTCGAGGAGCTGCACGGCTTCATCGCCGGCCTGATGGCGGCCGACTATGACCTGCATGACATCTTCCTCGATTCCACGCTGAAGATCGGCAACAAGGACTTTAAGGACTATGAGAAGCTCGAGAAGTTCATCGTTGCAATCGAGGCGCTCTCGAATAAGCATGAGGTCACTCTGACTGCGACGGTCTCGGCGGATATCAGCGATATCTCCGACCGGCTCAAAGAGATGGTTGTCAACAAGTAGAAATGAGACGCACGCCCCCGCTGCTCTGACAGCGGGGGCGTTTTTTCGTGGGCCGGGCGCGCAAGGGCCGCTGCCGGTGAGAGCCGGCTGCGTGGAGCCGGAGAGCACCGGCAAACCGGTCGCGGGAGCCGGGCGGGTGGCCAGCGCCGCGGCCGAAGCGAACGGAAGGCGGGCTGGACGCCCAGCCGGACCCGCCGGCGCGTGACGTGTGCTGCTGCGCCGACGGAGGGCCGGCGGTGGGCCGGGCACGCTTCACCGGCGCGCGGTGTGTCACACCGGCTGCGGGAGAAGCTCGGCAAACGAAGCCGCGGTGATATCCGCCTCGCGGCGGATGTCGTCGGCCTCGTGGGCGGAGCAGGGCTCGAGGATGCCGACGGTGAGAAAGCCGCCGCGTTTGGCCCCGCGGATACCGAGCAAAGTGTCCTCAAACACGGCGCAGCGCGAGGCGGGCAGTCCCAGCTTTTTGGCGGTCTCGAGGTAGACGTCGGGAAACTGTTTACCCCGGCCGACCTCGCGGGTGGTGGTGAAAGCGGCGAACAGTCCGTACACCCCGCAGCGGCGAAGCGCTGGAATGAACAGCTCGGGCGCAGCGGAGGTCGCCACGCCGAGCGGCACCCCGCGCCGGGCGAGTGTGCGCAGATAGTCACCGGCATGGGGTTTGAGGGCGACCTCGGCGGCATAGGCCTGCCGTGAGAGTTCCATCCACTCGTCCATGAGGTGCTGCGGCGTCTCGTCGAGGGCAAAGCGGTCGATGGTGTAGCGCGCGGCGGCGGAGAATTCCAGGGCGTTGACGGCGGCCATGTAGTCGTCGGGCACCGCAATTCCACGCCGGGCGAGAAACCGCCGGTCGACCTCCTGCCACACCCACATGGAGTCGAGCAGCGTGCCGTCGAGATCGAAGATCGCGCCCGCGATCTGCTCTAACCTCTCCACAGCGTTAAAAGCTCCCGCGCGGCCGCCTCGACGTCGGGCTGCGCGACGATGGCCGAGACCACGGCGGCCCCGTCGGCGCCCATGCGGCGATACTGCGCGATGTTTGAGGCGTTGACGCCGCCGATCACAACGAGGGGGATGTGTACCGCGCGGCGGATCTCTTCGAACTGTTCGGGGGTCACGAGGGCGGCGTCGGTCTTGGTGGCGGTGGCGTTCATGGCCCCAATGCCGAGGTAGTCGGCTCCGTCGCGCTCGGCCTCGATGGCCTGTTCGAGCGTCGAGGCTGAGACGCCGACGATGCAGTCCTCCCCCACGAGGGCGCGCACAGCCCGGCAGGGCAGGTCGCCCTGGCCGACGTGGACCCCCGCGGCGCCGACGGCGAGGGCGATGTCCACCCGGTCGTTGACGATGAGCGGCACGCCGAAGCGGTCGGTGATGGCTCTGACCCGCAGGCCGAGCTCATAGAACTCGCGGCTCGAGCAGTCTTTCTCACGCAGCTGCACCACGCTCGCGCCGCCGAGCAGGGCGAGCTCGACGCTCTGCTCAATGGTGGGGCTGGTCATCAGCCCACGGTCGGTGCACAGGTAGAGCGAGTAGTCAATGCTCTTCTTCATAGGTGATTCGGCCTCTCTTTTCGATGGTTTCATCGGTGATTTTGCTCAGTGCGTCGAGGATGCCGATGTGGAAGCTCCCCGTCCCCGCGCCGCCGTGCCGCTCGAGCGAGAGCTCGCCCGCAATGCCCATGGAGGCGACGGCCGCCACAACGGCGGGCAGAACGTCGCGGTTTGCCCCCACATAGGCGCCGATCACGCCGGAGAGCATGCAGCCCGTACCGGTGACCCGGCTCATTTCGGGCACGCCGTTTTCCACACGCGCGACCCGCGCGCCGTCGGTGATGACGTCGACCGCGCCGGTGACGGCCACGACACAGCCATACCGCCGGGCCGCCGCCCTGGCGACGGACACGGCATCGTTGCCGCTGTCGGCCTCGCTGCTGTCGACGCCGCGCGTGGAGACCGAGAGCCCCGCGAGATGGGAGATCTCGGAGAGGTTGCCGCGGATGGCGGCGAAGCGCACCGCCTCGAGCAGCCGCCGCACCGCGTCGTTTCGCAGCGCCGACGCGCCCGCGCCGACCGGGTCGAGCACAACGGGCACGCCCTTGGCGTTTGCCGCAGCGCCCGCGCTGAGCATGGAGGCGACGGTGCGCGCGTTCAGTGTGCCGATGTTGATGACAAGGGCGCTGCTGACCGCGGCGATGTCCGCGGCCTCGGCGATGTCGTCGGCCATGATGGGTGACCCGCCGCAGGCGAGTATGGCGTTTGCCACGTCGTTGACGGTCACATAATTTGTGATGCAGTGTACCAGCGGCACCTGCGCGCGGAGTGTTTGATTTTCTCTCACTGTTTTCCACCTGCCATTTCCCAGAAGTAGAGTTCGTGCGCGCTCGCGGTGCGAAAGAGCTCAGTCAGACGCTGCCGGCGCGCCTCGTCGAGGTCTGCGCAGACCTCGTTGCAGTAGCTGGTCCAGGCGGCGCAGCTCTGCCGGTAGCCCTCGCTCGTGTAGTCGCGAACGAGCGGGCCGTAGTAGCTGTCGAGAACCGCCGGATACCGCTCGAGAAGCGAGCAAAACACATGGTAGTAGCCGAGCATGCAGGGCATGACGGCCATGAGGATCTCGGGGATGGGCTCGCTCTTTGCCGTATCGAGCAGAAAGCTCGTGTAGGCGGCGCAGGCGGGCTTTTTCTCCCTGTGCTCCACGTCGTCGTCGGTCAGACCGCAGTCTCGCAGATAGCACAGGCGCGTGGCGTTCTCACTGTCACTGACAAAGCCGAGAACCGAGTAGAAGACCTGCATCTCGCGCAGGGAGCGGCTCTTGAAGATGCCCATGGCAAAGGCCTTGAGATAGTCGCGCAGGTAGATGCTGTCCTGCACGATGTAGTCGTAGAACTGTTCGCGCTCGAGCGTGTCGCGGCCCATCCGCTCGAGAAAGGGGGTGCGTTCCGCCGCCACCCAGAGGGGCATGGAGTCGGCGATTACACGGTCCATAAAAGTCACAATGTTCCTCCCTGCTGTGAATAAAAACGGTAAAAGTGATGGGTGGGGCCGCATCCGCGGCCGATGTCGAGCGCGTGCTCGATGGCGCCGGTGACATACTCTTTCGCCCTTTCGACGGCGCCGGGCAGACTCTCGCCGAGCGCAAGGTAGGAGGCGATGGCGCTCGAGAGTGTGCAGCCTGTGCCATGGGTGTTTTTGGTGTCAATCCGGCGGCGGACATAGGGGTAAAACGCGCTGCCGTCGTAGAGGATGTCCTCGGCGTCGCCGATGTAGTGGCCGCCCTTGATGAGCACGGCGCGCGCGCCGAGCCCGGCGATGCGCCGGGCCGCTGTCTTCATGTCGTCGACGGTTTTGATCGGCATCCCCGCGATCTTTTCGGCCTCGGGGATGTTGGGGGTGAGCAGCGTCGCGAGCGGAATGACGGTGTCGATGAGTGTGCCGATGGACGACTCCTGCATGAGCGGACAGCCGTTTTTCGCGTACATGACCGGGTCGATGACGATGTGGCGCGGGCGGTACTGGCGCAGCTTCTCGGCCACCGCCGCCATGCAGGCGGGAGTGGAGAGCATGCCGACCTTGACCGCGTCGACCTCGATGTCCTCGAATACGGCGTCGATCTGATCGGCGATGAGCTTCGGCGAGACATCCTCGATGGAGATGACGCGGCTGGTGTTCTCGGCCACGACCGAGACGATGACGCTCATGCCGAACACGCCGATGGCCGACATGGTCTTGATGTCGGCCTGGATTCCCGCGCCGCCGCTGCAGTCGCTGCCTGCAATGCTGAGTGCTGTTTTCATACAATTCCTCCCCTTGTTGCTGCGGGGAGACGTTGAATCCGGCCGGCGCACTCAAAAAAAGAGATACCCGCCGCGGGAGCAGCGGGTATCTCAAAAAGAGTCCACAGAAAAATGCTCCCTACGATGGTGTTAACCAACAGGTTCAAAGGGTCAGGTTTTACCTTCTCAACTCAGACGAGTTCCCCCGCAGCTATTCGGTTTTTGTCAGGATAGCACGTTTTGCCCGCGCTGTCAAATCGGCTTTTTCAGCAGCGCAAGCGCCAGACGCGCGCAGTTGCCCAGATTCTCGACAGTGAGCCGCTCGTCGGTGGTGTGGACCCGATCCATCCCGGTGCCGACGACCACGGCGTGCACGCCGTTTAAATTCATGTTGTTCGCGTCGCTGCCGCCGCCGGTCGAGGCCGTGAACGGCGTGACGCCGATGGACTCGAGCGCTGTGCGCACCTGCACGACGAGCGGGTCGCTGTCGGCAAAGCAGTAGGGGCCGTAGGCCTTGATGAGCTCGCAGTCGAGCGTGGCGCCGTGGCGCTCGCAGGCCTCTCTCAGGCAGGCGACCATGTGCTCACCCTGGGCGTCGAGCTTCGCCTCGTTCTGGCTGCGCGCCTCGGCCGAGAGCGTGGCGAGGTCGCACACGATGTTGTCCGCTCCCTCGGCGCGCAGCGAGCCGATGTTGGCGGTGGTCTCCCCGTCGAGACGGCCCAGGCGCATGCGGCTGACGGCGTCGGCCGCCACTGCGATGGCCGAGACGCCCTGCTCGGGGCAGATGCCCGCATGGGCCTTTTTGCCGTGGATGGAGGCCTTGATGTTCAGGTGGCCCGGGGCGCTGACGATGATCTTGCCCACGTCGCCGCTGCTGTCGAAGACGACGGCGCGCTTCGCCGCGAGGCGGCTGTAGTCGAGGTGTTTGGAGCCGAGCAGCCCGCGCTCCTCCATGACGGTGAAGACGAGCTCGGCCGGGCGGTGGGGCAGCTTCTGCTCGCGCAGGACGCGCAGCGCCTCCAGAATGGCGCAGACGCCCGACTTGTCGTCGCCGCCGAGAATGGTCTCGCCGCGGCTTGTGATGACGCCGTCTTCGACGACCGGCTCAATGCCGACGCCCGGCGTCACCGTGTCGATGTGGGCGCTGAGAATCAGCGGCTCAAGGGAGCTGTCGCCCTCGAGAAAGGCGTAGAGGTTGCCGGTGTTCGAGCCGACCGCCGGGCCCGCGCCGTCGGTCTCAACGCGCAGGCCGAGCGCCTCGAGATCGGCGCGCAGCCGCTCGGCGACCGCCTTTTCGTTTCCGGACTCGCTGTCGATTTTCACATAGTCGAGAAAGCTCTCGAGCAGTCTCTTTTCGTTCATGTCATACACTTCCCGTCGTTTGTATTCGGTCGGATCAGCCGAGCAGGAGATTCGCGCCCGGGCCGAGAGGCAGGCCGAGCAGCATCCACACCACCAGCAGCGCCGACCAGCCCACCAGGAAGAAGAGCGTGTAGGGCACCATGGTCGAGATGATGGTGCCGATGCCCGAGCGCTCGTCGTACTTCTTGGCGAAGACCACGATCATCGCAAAGTAGCTCATCAGCGGCGTGATGAGATTTGTGCAGGAGTCGCCGATGCGGTAGGCGACCTGGGTCAGCTCGGGCGAGTAGCCGAGCAGCATGAACATGGGCACGAAGACCGGCGCGAGAATGGTCCACTTGGCCGAGGCCGAGCCCATGAGCAGATTGACAAGGGCTGAGAAGATGATGAAGAGCACCATGAGCACGGGCCCCGAGACACCGGAGGCACGAAGCGCCTCGGCGCCATTGAGCGCGAGGATGGTGCCGAGCTTGCTGTAGGCGAAGAAGCTGACAAACTGGGCGGCGACGAAGACCAGCGCGATGTAGCTGCCCATGGTGTTCATGTTTTTCGAGAGCTGGTTGCACACGTCCTTTTCTCCCTTGTAGACGCCCGCGACCCGGCCGTAGACCACCGAGGGCACGAAGAACACAAGCGTGATCAGCGGGATGAGGCCGCCGATCAGCGGCGACTTGTCGATGAGACTGCCCGTCTCGGGGTTGCGGAAGATGGAGTTTGACGGGATGCACAGCGCGACCAGCGCCACGACGAGCACGAGCAGCGTCCAGTTCGCGGCGCGAAGCGCCCGGCGCTCCTGCGCGGTGACGGCCGACGCGTCCATGCCGTGGTCCATCGAGCCGGTGTAGGCGCCCAGGCGCGGCTCGACGATCTTGTCGGTGACGATGGTGCCGAGCAGCACGATCAAAAAGGTCGACACGAACATGAAGTAGAGGTTGTCGGTGGCGCGCACCTCATAGAGCGGGTCGACGAGCTTTGCCGCCTCTGTGCTGATGCCGGCGAGCATGGGGTCGAGCGTGCCGATCATGAGATTGGCGGAAAAACCGCCCGACACGCCGGCAAAGGCGGCCGCGAGGCCCGCCATCGGGTGGCGGCCATAGGCCATGAACACCAGCGCCCCGATGGGGATGAGCACGACATAGCCGATGTCGGAGGCGATGTTGGACATGACGCCGAGAAAGACGATCATGGGGGTGACGATGAACTTCGGCGTGACCGACACCGCCCGGCGCAGCAGGGCCGAGAGATAGCCGCTGCCCTCGGCGCAGCCGACGCCGAGCATGGTCACGAGCACCACGCCGAGCGGCGCGAAGCTGGTGAAGTTGTTGACCATCTGGGTGAGCATGTACACAATGCCGTCGCGCGAGAGCAGACTCACCGCGTGGATGGTCTGCTCCTCGAGCTGCATGGTCGAGGTGTTGATGATCTCGCCCGTCGCGCTCACGCCGAACGCCTCGCAGACGGCTGAGATCACCACCACCGCCAGCGCGAACAGCGCGAAGAGGGTGATCGGATGGGGAAGCCTGTTGCCGACGGTCTCAATGCCGTTTAAAAACCGGCTGAACAGGGAGGGCTTTTTGCTCTTTGCGTTTGGATTCATAGGGCACCTCCGGTTGTTGTAGTGCGAGTAGAGACGTCTGTCCCCAAGCGCACAAACAGTATATCCGCTCTGGTAAATTCTTGTCAATGCCCGCGGCGTCTTTCAGTATTGACCGGCGGGCGGGAAATCATACGCAGGCGAAAGTGGACCGCGCAAGTACAAATTTTGAATTGCGCATTGAATTTTTTGAAAAACAGGCTATACTGGAGATGGGAGAAACCGCCGTATCTTTTTGGGCGGCGGGCATATAATAATGTCAAATTGTGTAAAGGAGAATCAGCTATGAAGAAATATGTCTGTACGGTATGCGGCTATGTCTACGATCCCGAGGCGGGCGATGACGCGGCGGGAATCGCCGCAGGAACCTCGTTTGACGCTCTGCCGGAGGACTGGGTCTGCCCGCTGTGCGGCGTGGGCAAGGATCTCTTTGAAGCGCAGGAGTAAGACGGCCAGCACAGGGTGTGGGGACGGACTTTTTAAAGTCTGTCCCCTTTTCATTTGGGCGGATTTATAGTATGATAATGAAGTTGAAATATGCCCTCAAAGGGAGGGCAGACTCAGCGTTTGTTCCAGTTGAATATGAGGGAGAGCCACATGATTGAACTCTACAACCTGACCAAATCCTATGCCGCCGGCGTCAAGGCGGTGGACGACCTGTCCATGACCGTACAGAACGGTGAGATATTCGGCTTTCTCGGGCCAAACGGCGCGGGCAAGACGACCACCATCAAGATGATCACCGGCATCACCCGGCCCGACAGCGGCACGGTTCTCATCGACAAGATCGACATTCAGAGAGAGCCACTTCGCGCCAAGCGCCAGTTCGGCTATGTGCCCGACAGCCCGGACATGTTTCTGCGGCTCAAGGGGCTTGAGTATCTGAATTTTATCGGCGACGTCTACGGCGTGCCGGCCGATGTGAGAAAGACCCGCATCCGCGAGCTCGGCGAGCGCTTTGAGATCTACGACAAGCTCGGCGACCAGATGCAGACCTACTCGCACGGCATGCGCCAGAAAGCGGTGCTCATCGGCGTGCTGCTGCACGAGCCGTCGAACTGGATTCTCGACGAGCCCATGACCGGCCTCGACCCGAAGTCGGCCTTCATTCTCAAGCAGATGATGCGCGAGCACGCCCAGAAGGGATACAGCGTCATCTTTTCGACCCATGTGCTCGAGGTGGCGGAGAAGCTCTGCGACCGTGTGGGCATCATCAACAAGGGCAAGCTCGTCATGAGCGGCACCTACGACGAGATCAAGGAGAAGTCGAACGACGCCTCGCTCGAGGAGTTCTTCCTGTCGATCACCGAGGGGGGAGAGCCCGCGCATGAGTAAGGTCATTCTGCTGACTAAAATTCTGCTCAAGAGCGGCGCCATGAGTGCCACCGGCGGCGAGGCGAAAAAGAAGCGCGGTCTCTTTGCAAAGCTCGGCCGCGGGGCGATGGTCGTGTTCGTGGGCGTCTGTGTGCTCATCGTCATGGCGTCGTTCGGGCTGCTCGCCTACGGCCTTGTGGGCGCGCTGCAGGCGGTCAACCAGGAGTCGCTGTTTCTGGGGCTCTGTTTTCTGATCGTGACGTTTCTGATTCTCTTCACGGCCATCTTCTCGGCCATCAACGTCTACTACTTCTCAAAGGACATCAACTATCTTCTGCCCATGCCTTTCAAGCCCCAGCAGATCGTGCTGGCGAAGTTCAATGTGCTGCTGCTCACCGAGTATCTGCTCGAGGCGGCGTTTCTGCTACCCTGCCTTGCGGTCTACGGTGTGATGACCGGCGCGGGGGCCCTCTTCTGGGTCTACTCGGCGGTGGTGTTCCTGGCGCTGCCGGTGGTGCCGCTGATTGTCTGCTGCCTGATCGTGATGGTTCTGATGAGCTTTGTCAACCTCACCAAGTACCGCGACCGCTTCCAGCTCATCGCGGGGCTGCTGGGCATCGCCTTTGCCATCGGCATTCAGTTTGTCGCGGCGGGCTTTGCCGAGGTGGAGAGCGAGCAGGCCATCCTCGAGATGATGGGCAAGGCAAACGAGATGGTCGGCATGTTCGGCAAAATCTTCTTCACCATTCCCCCGGCGGCCGAGGCGCTCGCCTTTGCGTCGGGTCTCAGGGGGCTCGGGAGTCTCGCCGTTCTGCTCGCCGAGACGGGCGCGGCGGTGCTCATCTACACGGTTGCGGCAAAGGCGCTCTACTTCAGGGGCGCGCTCGGCAACAGTGAGAACGCGCCGAGCCGGCGCGTCGACATGCGCCGCGAGATGAAGTCGGTGAGAACCCAGGGCGTCTATTCGGCCTACGTCAAAAAGGAGTGGAAGCTCCTGCTGAGAAATCCGATTTACATGATGCAGTGCGTGCTGCCGGCGCTGCTGATGCCAGTGCTGTTTCTGGTTATTTTTCTGGTCAACCCCGCCTACAAGGATCTTCTGGCGCTGGCGGAGCAGATCGCGATCCCGCAGAGCACGCTCTATGCGATTGCACTCGGCTTCATCCAGTTCTTTCTGATGATGAACTACGCGAGCATCACCGCCATTTCGCGCGAGGGGCAGGCGGCCGTCATGGCGAAGACGTTTCCCGTGCCCTACACGACGCAGTGTCTGGCAAAGCTCACGCCCGGCTTTGTGCTCAATGTGGTCTCGGGGGCGCTCGGGATCGCCATGTTCGCCTTTTTACTCGGCTTCTCGCCGGTGATGGCGGCGGCTGCGGCCGTGCCGTCGCTGCTGTTTATGATGTTTGAGGGGGCGGCGGTGCTGCTGATTGACCTGAAAAAGCCGCGCCTCGACTGGGACAGCGAGTACGCCGTGGTCAAGCGCAACATCGGCTTTCTCTACCAGTTTCTCATCAACGCCATCGCCATCGGTGCAATTGTCGGCGGCGCGTTTCTCTTCAGCGGCCAGAGCTACCTGTGGTTTGCGCTGGCGCTGACGCTGCTGTTCGGGCTTTTGCTTGCGGGGGTTGCGCTCTACTACAGAAGCCATGCCGAGCGGCTGCTTGACAACGTACAGTGAGCCAAAACAAATACAGTTTCGGGGGAAGTAAAATGGGTAAAGTGTACCGCATCTATGTGGAAAAGCGGCCGGGCGTCGACATTGAGGCGCGCGGCATGTGCCGGGATCTGCGCGAGAATCTGATGATTGCGGGGCTTCGCAGCGTGCGGGTTCTCAACCGCTACGACGTGGAGAATCTGAGCGTTGAGGAGTTTCGCCGCGCGCAGGACATCGTCTTCTCCGAACCGCCGGTGGATACGGTGAGTTTTGACGACCCCGTGCCGGGGCCGGGCGAGCGCATCTTCGCCGTGGAGTATCTGCCGGGGCAGTTCGACCAGCGAGCCGACTCCGCCGCGCAGTGCGTGGCGCTGCTGACGCTCAAGGAGCGCCCGCTCATTCGCAGCGCGCGGGTCTACCTGCTGGCGGGGGAGCTCACCGACGAGGAGTTTGAGCGCGTCAAGCGCTATGTCATCAACCCCGTCGAGAGCCGCGAGGCCTCGCTCGAGCGGATCGAGACTCTGCGCCAGGACTTCCCCGTGCCGCAGGCGGTCGAGGTGCTCGAGGGCTTTACCGCCCTCGACGCAGCGGGGCTTCGCGGCATGCTCGGGCAGTACGGCCTTGCGATGGACTTCGACGATCTGAAATTTGTGCAGGACTACTTCGCCGGCGAGCGCCGCGACCCGACCATGACCGAGCTTCGCATGATCGACACCTACTGGTCAGACCACTGCCGCCACACGACCTTTCTCACGGAGATCGACAGCATCACCATTGACAGTGAGCGCATTCAGAAGAGCTACGACGCCTATCTCGACATCCGCCGCAGGCTCGGCCGTGAGAGCCGCCCGAAGACGCTGATGGATCTTGCGACCATCGGCGCGAAAGAGCTGCGCCGGCGGGGGTTTTTGCAGAACCTCGATGAGAGCGAGGAGATCAACGCCTGCTCCATCGTCATCAAGGTGGATGTCGACGGCGAGCCGCGCGACTATCTGCTGATGTTCAAAAACGAGACCCACAACCACCCGACCGAGATCGAGCCCTTCGGCGGGGCGGCGACCTGCCTCGGCGGGGCCATCCGCGACCCGCTGTCGGGGCGCTCCTATGTCTATCAGGCCATGCGGGTGACGGGCGCGGCCGACCCGCGCGTGCCGGTGGGCGAGACGCTGCCGGGCAAGCTGCCCCAGAAGAAGCTCGTCAATACGGCGGCCGCGGGCTACAGCTCCTACGGCAACCAGATCGGCCTTGCGACGGGGTATGTCAATGAGGTCTACCACCCGAACTACGTCGCCAAGCGCATGGAGATCGGCGCGGTGGTGGGCGCGGCGCCCTGTGAGAACGTGGTGCGCGAGCGGCCGGAGCCGGGCGACGTTGTGATTCTGCTCGGCGGGCGCACGGGCCGCGACGGCATCGGCGGCGCGACGGGCTCGTCGAAGAGCCACACCGCGAGCTCGACGAGCACCTGCGGCGCCGAGGTGCAAAAGGGCAACCCGCCCGAGGAGAGAAAGCTCCAGCGGCTCTTCCGCAACCCCGAGGCGACGCGGCTGATCCGCCGGTGCAACGACTTCGGCGCGGGCGGCGTGTCGGTCGCCATCGGCGAGCTCGCCGACGGCCTTGCGATCGACCTCGACCGCGTGCCCAAGAAGTACGAGGGGCTCGACGGAACCGAGCTTGCGATCAGCGAATCGCAGGAGCGCATGGCCGTGGTCGTGCGCGAGGGCGACGCCGCGCGCTTCATCGCCCTCGCGGGCGAGGAGAACCTCGAGGCGACGCAGGTCGCGATGGTGACCGCCGAGCCGCGGCTTCGCATGAGCTGGGCCGGGCAGCAGGTCGTCGACCTGTCGCGGGAGTTTCTCAATTCCAACGGTGCGCCGAAGCACACCGATATTCACATCGACCGGCCCGAGACCGCCTCGCTCTACGAGGGACTCGGGCAGGGCGCCACCGCGAGAGAGCGCTTTCTCTCGGTGCTCGGCGATCTCAACGTCTGCTCGCAGAAGGGGCTTGTCGACCGCTTTGACGGCACCATCGGCGCGGCCTCGGTGACCATGCCCTACGGCGGGGCGCACCAGCTCACGCCGGTGCAGAGCATGGCGGCCAAGATTCCCGTGGAGGGCGGCGAGACCGACACCGCCTCGGTGATGGCCTACGGCTTCAACCCGGCAATCTCGGTCAAGAGCCCCTACCACGGGGCGGCCGCCGCGGTGGTCGAGTCGGTCGCGAAGCTCGTCGCGGCGGGCTGCGACTACCGCACGGCCTACCTGACTTTCCAGGAGTACTTCGAGCGTACCAGGAGCGACCCGCGCCGCTGGGGCAAACCCGCGGCGGCTCTGCTCGGCGCGCTCGAGGCGCAGCTCTCGCTCGGCCTTGCGGCCATCGGCGGAAAGGACAGTATGTCGGGCACGTTTGAGGACATCGACGTGCCGCCGACGCTTGTGAGCTTCGCCATCACGACGATGGGGGCGGGCGAGCTTGTTACCCCCGAGTTCAAACAGGCGGGCGACGAGCTGTGGCTCGTCGAGCCGGCGTATGACGCCGACGGCCTTGTGGACTTTGCAAGTCTCAAGGCGGGCTTTGAGGCGGTGCGCGCCCTGGTGAAAGCGGGCGGCGTGCGCGCGGCGTGGGCTGTTTCGACGGGCGGTATCTGCGAGGCCGTCTGCAAGATGGCGTTCGGCAACCGCCTCGGCGCCGCGCTCGAGACCGATCTTGATCTCTACCGCCTGCGCTGCGGCGCCATTCTGCTCGAGGTGCCGGCCGGTACGGCCGCGCCGGGCGTGAAGCTCGGCCGCGTTCTGGACGAGCCCTGCGTGCGCGTTTCGGGCGAGAGCCTGCCGCTCGACGAGCTTCTCGTCGCCTGGCAGAGCACGCTCGAGCCGGTCTTCCCGACGCAGGCAAAGGCCGCCTGCGACACGGCACGCCGCTATGACTTCGGCGAGCGGGCCGGGGCGGCGCCCGCCATTAAGAACGCGCGGCCGCGCGTGGCGATCCCGGTCTTCCCGGGGACCAACTGCGAGTACGACTCGGCGCGCGCCTTTGAGCGCGCGGGGGCCGAGGCGGAGATCTTCGTCATAAGAAACCTCACGGCGCAGGGCCTTACCGAGAGCGTCGAGGGCTTTTACCGGCTCGTCGAGCGCAGTCAGATCGTCATGCTGCCGGGCGGCTTCTCAGGCGGCGACGAGCCGGACGGCTCGGGCAAGTTCATCGCGGCCTTTCTGCGCAACCCGAAGATCGCCGACGCCATCGAGCGGCTTCTCCACCAGCGCGACGGCCTGATGCTCGGCATCTGCAACGGCTTTCAGGCGCTGGTCAAGCTCGGCCTTGTGCCGACGGGCCACATTGTCGATCTGAAGCCCGACAGCCCGACGCTGACTTTCAACACCATCGGCCGCCACCAGTCGACCATGGTGAGAACGCGGGTAAGCTCCGTCAAGTCGCCGTGGTTTGCAAACGTCGCCGAGGGCGACATTCACACCATTGCCATCTCCCACGGGGAGGGGCGCTTCCTTGCGGACGAGGCGGTGCTCGCGCAGCTTGCCCAAAACGGCCAGATCGCCACGCAGTATGTGGACTTTGCGGGCGAGCCGTCGATGGACATCGCGTTCAACCCCAACGGCTCGGTGGACGCCATCGAGGGCATCACGAGCCCCGACGGGCGCGTGCTCGGCAAGATGGGCCACAGCGAGCGCATGGGCCGCAACATCTGCAAGAATGTGCCCGGCGAGAAAGACCAGAAGCTCTTTTTGTCGGGCGTGGAATACTTCAAATAGGTGAAACAGATGACTGATTCCATCGCGCGCGAGCAGGCCGTGCGGCGGGTGCGGGAGCTTCTCGCCCCGCGCGGGCCGCTCTGCGCGCTCATCGAGACGTTCGGCTGCCAGCAGAACGAGGCCGACAGCGACAAGCTGCGCGGGCTGCTCATCGAGATGGGCTACCGCATGACCGACGACCGCGAGCAGGCCGACTTCATTGTGCTCAACACCTGCGCGGTGCGCGAGCACGCGGAGCTGCGCGTGCTGGGGGTCGTGGGCGCGCTCAAGGCGCTCAAGGACCGAAAGCCCGATCTCGTCATCGCCGTGTGCGGCTGCATGATGCAGCAGGAGCACCGCGTGCGCGAGATCAAAACCAAGTACCGCCATGTTGACATCGTGTTCGGCGCGGGGCTCTACCACCGGCTGCCGGAGCTTTTGAAAACCGTGCTCGAAGAGCGCCGGCGCGAGATCACCCTCGCCGACAACACCGTCGAGATTCTCGAGGATCTGCCGACCGCGCGCCGGCCGGGCGTGCGCGGCGACGTCACGGTGATGTACGGCTGTGACAACTACTGCTCCTACTGCATCGTGCCCTATGTGCGCGGCCGCGAGCGCAGCCGGGCGCCCGGGCGGGTGCTCGGCGAGGTGCGCGAGCTCGCCGCGGCGGGCACGCGCGAGATCATGCTGCTCGGGCAGAACGTCAACTCCTACGGGCACGACCTCGCGCAGCCGTGCAGCTTTGCGCAGCTTCTGCGGCAGGTCTGCGAGGTGCCGGGCGACTTCTGGGTGCGCTTTATGACGAGCCACCCGAAAGACGCCTCCCACGAGCTCTTCGAGACCATGGCGCAGTGCAAAAAGATCGCGCCGCAGCTGCATCTGCCGGTGCAGTCGGGCAGCGACCGGGTGCTCGAGGCCATGAACCGGCGCTACACGGCGGCGCAGTATCTTGCGCTGGTCGACGATCTGCGCGCGCTGATGCCGGACATTGCGCTGTCGAGCGACATCATCGTGGGCTTCCCCGGCGAGAGCGAGGGGGAGTTTCGCGAGACCCTCGCGCTCATCGAGCGGGTGCGCTTTGACAACCTGTACACGTTCGCCTACTCGCCGCGCGCCGGAACGAGGGCGGCGGCGCTGCCCGACCAGCTCTCGCCCGGGGAGAAAGAGCGGCGGCTTCAGGCGCTCATGCGCGCGCAGGAGAAGATCTCACGCGAGCGAAACGAGGCCCTGGTCGGCAGCGTGCAGCGCGTGCTGGTCGAGGGGGCGTCGAAGCGCGACAAAAGCACGCTCGCCGGGCGGACAGCCGGGGGCAAGCTCGTACACTTCGCGGGCCCGGCGAGAGAGAATACCTTTGTGGATGTGAAGATCCTCAGCGCCGCAACCTGGGCGCTGACGGGTGTGATCATAGAGTAAAAAGAAAAACAGAAAGTGAGACGAGAAAAATGACAGTGATGGATAAGGCAAAAGAGCTCGGCGAGGCGATCATCGCCGACGGCCGCTTCAAAAACTACGAGGCCGCCAAGGAGGCCCACGACAAAGACGAGGCGCTTCAGGAGAAGATCATGAAGTTTGAGGCCGCCCGCGAGGAGGTCATCGCCGCCAACACCGAGGAGCCCCGCGACGACGCGAAAGTCAAGGAGATCTCCGAGCGCCTGAACGCCCTCTACGACGAGATCACCAAAAACCAGACCATGACCAATTTTCTCAGCGCCAAAGAGGCGGTTGAGAGCATGGTGCAGGAGGTCTACAACCTGTTGACGTTCTACATCACCGGCGAGGAGCCGAACGCCGGCTGCGGCGGCGACTGCGCAGGGTGCAGCGGCTGCCACTGACGGCCGCCAAAGAGGGGACAGCAAGCGAGGACACAGCACAGAGAAAGGGTGAGACCATGGCCGAACTGACGCCGATGATGCAGCAGTACATGGAGATCAAAAACCGCAACAAGGACTATATTCTGCTCTACCGCCTCGGGGATTTCTACGAGATGTTCTTCGAGGATGCGAAACTCGCATCCAAGGAGCTCGATCTGGTGCTCACCGGGCGCGACTGCGGACAGGAGGAGCGCGCGCCGATGTGCGGCGTGCCCTACCACAGCTGCGAGAGCTACATCGCGCGGCTGGTTGCCAAGGGCTACAAGGTCGCCATCTGCGAACAGCTCGAGGACCCGGCCACGGCCAAGGGCCTTGTCAAGCGGGACATCGTGCGGGTGATCACACCCGGCACGGTGACCGAGCTCGGCATGCTCGACGAGTCGAAGAACAACTACCTCGCCGCGGTCAGCCTGACGGCGGGCAGCGCCGGCATCACCTTTTCGGACATCTCGACCGGCGAGATCTATGCGACCACCGTCGAGGGGAGAGACGTGCCCATGCGCGTACTGGGCGAGATCGGCAAGTTCTCCCCGACGGAGATCATTTTAGAGGGCGGCATGGAGGGCCTCGAGGGCCTGACCGCCTTTGCGCACGACCGGCTGCACGCCACTGTGACCCGCGCGCCCGAGGGCGAGTTCACCCGCGAGAAGTGCGAGCAGATCATCGCCGAGACCTACGGCGCGGACTACCTTGCGCGTGAGGGGCTCGCCGAGCTGCCCGCGTTTATCATCAGCTGCGGCATGCTTCTCGACTACTTCCGGGAGACGCAGCGCTGCGACTTGAAAAATCTCAAGCCCATCAACTACTACCTGCCCGAGCAGTTCATGGAGCTCGACGTGACCACCCGGCGCAACCTGGAGCTGACCGAGACCATGCGCCAGCAGGACAAGCGCGGCTCGCTGCTCGGCGTGCTCGACAGGACAAAGACCTCGATGGGGACGCGCCTGCTGCGCCGATGGATCGAGATGCCGCTGTGCAACACGGCGGCCATCAAAAAGCGCCAGAACGCCGTGGCGGAGCTCATCCGCTCGGGCGAGCGGCGCGAGGAGCTCATCGCGCGGCTCAAGCTCGTCTCGGACATTGAGCGGCTGATGACCCGCGTGGTCTACAACACCGCAAACGGCCGCGATCTGCGCGCGCTGCTCGCGACGCTCGAGCTTCTGCCGCCGGTCAAGGCGGCGCTCAAGGGGGCCGAGAGCGCCTATCTCAAAGAGCTCGACGAGAGCCTCGACGAGCTCGCCGAGCTGCGGGAGCTGCTCGCGAGAGCCATTGTGGAGAAGCCGCCTTTCTCGGTTCGCGAGGGCGGCCTCATCGAAAAGGGCTACAGCAGCGAGGTCGACTCGCTCAACGATCTGCTCAAAAACAGCAAAGCCTACATACTGAAAATCGAAAATACGGAGCGTGAGAGAACCGGCATCAAGAATCTCAAGATCTCCTACAACAAGGTGTTCGGCTACTATCTGGAGGTCACAAAGTCCTACCAGAATCTGGTGCCCGACCACTATATCAGAAAGCAGACGCTCGCGAACTGCGAGCGCTACATCACCGAGGAGCTCAAGGAGCTCGAGGGGCGCATTCTCTCGGCGCACGAGCGGGTCTGCTCGCTGGAGTATGAGCTCTTCTCGAAAGTGCGCGAGCAGGTCGCGGGCGAGACTTTCCGCCTGCAGCGAAACGCCCAGGCGCTCGCGGCGCTCGATGTGCTGTGCTCCTTTGCGGTGGTGGCGCGCCGGGGCGGCTACTGCATGCCCGAGGTCGATTTCAGCGACGAGATCCGCATCAAAGACGGCCGCCACCCCGTGGTGGAGGATCTGCTCAAGGATGCGCTCTTTGTGCCGAACGACACGCTGCTCGACACGCGCGAGAACCGGCTTGCGATCATCACCGGCCCCAACATGGCCGGAAAGTCGACCTATATGCGCCAGGTGGCGGTCATCACGCTCATGGCCCAGATCGGCAGCTTTGTGCCGGCGAGTTCGGCCCACATCGGCGTGGTGGACAAGATCTTCACCCGCGTGGGCGCGGCCGACGACCTGGCGATGGGCCAGTCGACCTTTATGGTCGAGATGAGCGAGGTGGCCCACATTCTCAAAAACGCCACAAAGAAGAGCCTGATCATCTACGACGAGATCGGCCGCGGCACGAGCACCTTTGACGGCATGAGCATCGCGCGCGCGGTGGTGGAATTCACCGCCGACCGCAAGCTGCTCGGCGCGAAGACCCTCTTTGCGACCCACTACCACGAGCTGACGGAGCTTGAGCGAACCATCGGCGGCGTGAAGAACTACAACATCGCCGTCAAAAAGCGCGGCGACGACATCACGTTTCTGCGCAAGATCGTGCGCGGCGGCGCAGACGACAGCTACGGCATCGAGGTGGCGAAGCTCGCGGGCATTCCGCAGAAGGTCATCACGCGGGCAAAGGAGATTCTTCAGGACATTGAGCTCGCCGAGCCCGTCCGGCCCGCCCACGCCCCGCGGCGCGCGTCGCAGCCCGAGCCGGAGATCGAGCAGACCTCCTTTGAGCGCAGCGGCGCTGAGGCGCTCGCCGAGAGCATGCGCATGCTCGACGTGAACACGCTGACGCCGATTGAGGCGATGAACAAGCTCTTTGAGCTGTGCAACGAGGCGAAAAAACTCTAGAGACAGGAGGTGGCGCACATGGGAAAAATCAACGTGCTCGACCGGCAGGTGGCGAATCTGATCGCGGCGGGCGAGGTGGTCGACCGGCCGATGTCGGTGGCCAAGGAGCTCACCGAGAACGCCATTGACGCGGGCGCGACCAGCATCACCGTCGAGATCCGTCACGGGGGTGCGAGCTACCTGCGCGTCACCGACAACGGCGTGGGGATGGAGCGCGACGACGTGCCGCGCGCCTTTTTGCGCCACGCCACGAGCAAGGTGCGCACCGAGGAGGATCTCACGCGCATCGGCACGCTCGGCTTTCGCGGCGAGGCGCTCGCGGCCATCGCGGCGGTGTCAAAAGTGGCGGTGATGACCAGACAGAGCGGCCAGACCGAGGGCACGCTCTACCGCATCGAGGGCGGCGAGGAGCTCGAGCTCGCCCCGGCAGGCTGTCCGGACGGCACGACGGTCACGGTGCGCGATCTGTTTTTCAACACCCCCGCGCGCATGAAGTTTCTCAAAAAGGACGCGACCGAGTCCGCCACCATCGCGGCGCTGATGGACAAGTTCGCCCTCTCCCACCCGGAGATCGCGTTCTGCTTCATCCGCGACGGGCGCCCCGCGCTGCAGACCACGGGCGACGGCGACCTGTCGGCTGTGGTCTTTGAGGTCTATGGGCGCGACAGCTCGAAGAAGATGCTCGAGGTGCGCTACGAACACGAGGGAATCCGCGTCAGCGGCTTTGTGGGCGCGCCCCTCGCGGCGCGGCCCAACCGCAATTTGCAGAACTTCTTTTTAAACGGCCGCATGGTCAAGGCAAAGACCTTTACCTACGCGCTCGAGGAGGCCTTTCAAAACCGGATCATGACCGAGCGATACCCCATCTGCGCGCTCGCGGTCGAGCTTGACACCGCGCTTGTGGATGTGAATGTGCATCCGACCAAGCTCGAGGTGAAGTTTGCCAACGAGCGCCGGGTCTATGAGGCGGTCTACTTTGCGGTCTGTGCGGCGCTTGACGCGCGCGGGGAGCGCGACGCCTTTGAGCTGCCGCAGGCCCCGCGCGCCGCGGCGCGCTTCGACGTGCCGGCGGCCGAGTACACGCAGCAGCGCCTCGGCGCCCCCGCGCGGGCGGGCGTCGCCTATGCCCCGCCGAAAGACGAGCCGCCGGTCCGGGTGGATCAGCAGGCCTGGGGCTACCGGGGCGGGAGCGCCGCCGTGAAGCCGGAGCCCGCGGCCAAACCGCCGCGCTGGACGAGCGAGCCGCCCGCCGGCCCGGCCCGGCCCGCCGCGTGGCCGCGCGGCGCCGGTGCGCAGGCGCCCGCAGCAGCGCAGAGCGCGCAGACCACCCCGGAGGAGCTCCGGCCAAACGGCAGAACGGCGAGCGCGACCGGGCCGCAGAGCGCGGAGGGCTCCGCCGGTGTCCGGTACGCTGACGGCGCGCAGGCGCCCGCATGGGAGGGAAAATCGCCCGCCGCGGGGGACACTGCGCCGGATTGCCGGGCGGAGGGCTTGCGCGGGGAGAGCTCCGCCGCAGGAGAGCACCGCGCCGACAGCGGGGAGACCGCGCAGGGCGCTGAGGCTCACGGGGCGGACCTCGCGCAGGGCGAAGCCGCGCCGGCACCGGAGAATATACCGGCGCAGGGAGATCCGCCGGAGCGCGGGGAGGAGCCCCCCGCTGTGGCGCGGGAGAGCTTTCGGCTGGCCGGCGAGCTCTACCACACCTATCTCATCGTGGAGGTCGGCGACGACGTCTACTTCATCGACAAGCACGCCGCGCAGGAGCGCATGACTTTCGAGCGGCTTCGCGCGGCGCAGGCCGCCCGTGAGACGCAGACTCTGCTCGCGCCGGTGATGGTGCCCCTCGCCCGCGAGGAGGCGGCCGCAGTCGCGCAGAATCTGCCGGTCTTCGAGCAGCTCGGCTTTGCGCTTGAGGACTTCGGCGACGGCAGCTTTCTGTGCCGCGGCGCGCCGATTGGAACCGACGAGGGGGACATCCCCGCGCTCGTCGAGGAGGTGGCGGGCGAGCTGCTGCGCGGCAAGCGGGATCCCGGCCCCCACAGCATCGACGATCTGCTGCACTCCATCGCCTGCAAGGCGTCGATGAAAGGCGGGCAGAAAAACGCCCCCGAGGATCTCGAAGATCTGGTCGCAAAGCTCCTGGCGCTGCCCGACATCCGCTACTGCCCGCATGGGCGGCCGGTGGCGCTGGTGCTCTCGCGCCGCTACTTTGAAAAACAGTTCCGGCGGTGAGTGGTATGAGACGACAGCTTTTGCCGGCGGTGGTCGGCACCACGGCGAGCGGCAAGACGGCGCTCGCCATCCGCCTCGCGCAGCGCTGCGGCGGCGAGGTGGTCTCGGCCGACTCCATGCAGATCTACCGCCGCATGGACATCGGCACGGCCAAGCCCACGGCGGCCGAGCGGCGAGAGGCCGTGCACCACATGGTGGACATTGTGGAGCCCGGCGAGAGCTTTTCGACCTTTGACTATGTCGCGATGGCGCGCGGGGTGATCGCGCAGATCGCGGCGCGCGGGCGGCTGCCGATTCTCGCGGGGGGCACGGGGCTCTATGTCTCGACGCTTCTCGACGGCACGAGTCTGCCCGAGATGGAAAACGACGCGGCGGTGCGTGAGAAGTACCTCGCCATCGCGCGCGAGCAGGGAAACGAGGCGCTGCACAGGCAGCTTGCGCAGGTCGATCCGGCCGCGGCCGCAGCCGTTCACCCGAACAACGTCAAGCGCGTGGCGCGGGCGCTTGAGGTCTACGAGCTGACGGGCAGGACCGTCACCTGGTGGAATGAGCGCTCGAAGAGAGAGCCCTCGCCCTATGAGCCGCTGCTCTTCGGGCTGACCTACCGCGACCGGGCGCGGCTCTACGAGGCCATTGACAGCCGTGTGGACCGCATGGTGCAGCAGGGGCTTCTCGACGAGGTGCGCTCGCTTCTCGACGCGGGCGTCTGCCCCGCGTCGACCGCCTTTCAGGCCATCGGCTACAAGGAGCTCGCGGCCCATCTCGCCGGGGCTTGCAGCTTCGAGCAGGCGGTCGAGAGCGTCAAGCGCGAATCGCGCCGGTACGCCAAGCGCCAGCTGACCTGGTTTCGGCGCGACGGGCGGGTGCGCTGGTTCTATGTGGATGAGATGGACATGGAAAAAATTACAGAAAATTGCCAAAACATGGTAGTCAATCATCTCTGATTCTGTTATACTGTTTTCTGTCGGGCGGCCTGTCCGGCTAAAACAGAAAGACGGGGGACAAGAACCATGAACAGAATCAATTTGCAGGACAACTTTTTGAACCAAGCGCGCCGCGAGCGCATCTTTCTGACGATGTATCTGATGAACGGCGTCAAGATGACGGGCGTCTGCAAGGGCTTTGACAACTTTGTGGTGCTGCTCGAGAGCGGCGGCATCGATCAGATGATATACAAACACGCGATTTCAACCGTGATTCCGGCCCGGCAGATCAACGCGGCGCAGCCGCCGCAGGGGGATGCCGAGGACTGACACGGGCTGTAAGGAGGACCATGAGACGAGTCATTGGCAGGATCATTGCAACGGTGGTTGTCTTGGCGGCGGCCGCGTTTCTCGCGCTGCAGCTGTTTCGCTTTTCGCTGCCCGAGTACCAGACCGAGACGGCCGAGCTCTACTCGGCGAGCGAGGAGACGGCGGTGCAGGGGCTTCTCATCCGCGAGGAGCAGCTCATCGCCTACCCGGCCGACCCGGACGCGGCCTATGAGTACCTGGTGGACGACGGCGTGCGGGTGGCAAAGGGCGGCAAGATCGCGACGGTCTACCGAAGCCAGGAGGATCTCAGCCGCCGGCTCGAGGTGACAAGGCTGACCAGCAAAATCGAGAATCTCGAGCGCGTGGTCGGCGAGTCGGCCGAGAGCGTGGTGGAGATTGCGAGCATCGAGCAGGACATCAACTCCCTGATACTCAGCGTGCACGGCGCGCTCGACGAGAACCGCGGCGACCGGGTCAGCGCCCTCGAGGACGAGCTGCACCTGGCGATCAACAAGAAGAAGGCGATCATGGGCGGAAGCGACGAGCTGCTCGCTGAAATTGCGGCGCTCACCGCCGAGCGCGATCGGATTCAGAGCACCATCCAATCGGCTGAGACGGCGCTCTACGCGCCTGAGGCGGGCTACTTTGTCAAGACGACCGACGGCTACGAGACGCAGCTTCTGCCGGACGAGGTGGAGAATCTCACCGTCGAGCGGCTCACGCAGCTGATGGACATGCAGGTGACACCGACCGACGAGTACGCGGGCAAGGTGGTCACCGACTACCAGTGGTTCTTCGCGTGTGTGCTCACCGATGAGCAGTGCCAGGGACTCACCCAGGGGCAGAAGGTGTCTCTTCGCTTTCCGTTTCTGATCGACGAGTCGATTCCGGCCACGCTCGACATTCTGCGCGAGGAGCACGAGGGGAACCTCGCGGTCTTCTCGAGCTACTATGTGCTAAACGAGATCAATCTGCTGCGCAGCCAGACGGTGCAGATCGTGCGCGACGACCACCAGGGGCTCAAGGTGAACTCTTCGGCGCTGCGCGTGGTGGACGGCGAGTCGGGGGTCTTTACGCTCTCGGGCTCGGTCATCGAGTTCAAGCCGGTGAACATCCTCTACGCCAAGGACAACTATGTGATCGTCGAGTGGGACCAGAACCAGAAAGGCGGCCTCAAGCTCTACGACGAGGTCATCGTCAAGGGCAAGGACCTCTACGACGGCAAAGTCATCAATTGAGGTGAATACAATGAGTATAGCAGATAACTTAAAATACATAGAGGAGCGAATTGCGGCAGCTGCCGAGCGGTCGGGCCGCCGGAGGGAGGACATCACGCTCATCGCGGTGTCGAAGAAAGTGGAGCCGGCGCGCATCTGCGAGGCCGCCGCCTGCGGCGTGACGGACATCGGCGAGAACTATGCCCAGGAGCTCACGGCAAAGCTCCCGGAGCTGCCGCAGGAGCTCAGAAAGCACTACATCGGCCATCTGCAGTCGAACAAGGTCAAGCTGCTCGTGGGCCGGGTCGAGACCATTCAGTCGGTGGACAGCGAACGCCTCGCCGCCGAGATCGAGCGCCGCGCGGCGGCGCTCGGCGTGCGCCAGAGGGTGCTCGTTGAGGTCAACCTCGGCAGCGAGCTGAGAAAGAGCGGCGTCGCGGCCGAGCAGGCGCCGGAGCTTGTGGAGCGGATCGCCGCATACCCCCACGTCGAGGCGGCGGGGCTCATGGCCATTCCGCCGCAGTGTGACAGCGAGAGCGAGGCGCGGCGCTATTTTGAGCGGCTGCACCGAATTTATGTTGACATCAAGAACAAAAAAATAGATAATACTAATATATGTCTTCTTTCGATGGGCATGTCGGCCGACTTTGAAGCGGCAATCGCCGAGGGGTCGAACATGGTGCGCATCGGAACGGCCATCTTCGGCAGCCGCACGTGAGCGCGGGGGGCATTTGACAGCGACGATACGACAGGATGTCTGATACAGAAGACCGTCACCATTGATTGGAGGTAACAGTATGGGAATGTTCAGTAAACTCAAGGATTTCATCGGCGCGGGGGACGACGACCTCTACGATGAGGAGGAAGAGGACGTCGGCATCTTTGCCATAGAGAAAGGCGTGTCCGGCGACGGCCGTGAGCGCGCGCCCGAGGAGAAGAAGGGCAGCTCCTACGAGACCCGCTACGAGTCGAAGTCCGCGGAGCAGAAGCGCAGCAACAAGGTCGTCAACATCCACACGACCGCGCAGCTGCAGGTCATTCTGGTCAAGCCCGAGCGCTTTGACGACGCGGCCGGCATCGCCGACCACCTAAACGAGAAGCGCACGATTGTTCTGAATCTCGAGTCCACCAACAAGGACGTCAGCCGCCGCCTTGTCGACTTTCTGTCGGGCGTGGCCTATGCCAACGGCGGCCAGATCAAAAAGGTGGCCAATTCCACCTTTATCATCACCCCCTACAACGTGGACATCATGGGGGATCTTCTCGACGAGCTCGAAAACAACGGCGTGTTCTTCTGACCGGATCGGAGTGAAACAGAATTAGATGAATACCGTTTTGTACTATGTCTGCCGTGTCGCGAGCAGCTTTCTGAGCGTCGTTCAGACGCTCCTCGTGCTGCGGGCGATACTCAGCTGGTTCGCCTACGCGAACCCGACGGTCGGGCGGATGTACGGGGCGCTTGCGAATTTGACGGAACCAATTGTGGTTCCGTTTCGCGCAATCACCGAGCGAATCCCGTTTCTGCGTGCCATTCCGCTCGATTTTTCCATCATTCTGACCTGGTTTGCGCTGGAAGTTCTGCGCAGACTGGTCTGGATGCTCTACTGACCCGGATGGATTGACCCGTAAAAACAGAGAAAACGGGAGGGGATGTAAAACCATGATCAACGCGGAGGATATCAAGAGCAAGCTCTTTCGAAAGCAGCTCAGCGGCTACAGCATCGCCGAGGTGGACCTCTTTCTGTCGGAGGTCTCGGCCGATGTGGAGGAGCTAAACCGCCAGAACGCCGAGCTTCTCTCGAAGATTGATCTGCTCATTGAGCGGCTCGACCAGTATGAGCAGCAGGAGGAGCAGATCAAGGCCGCCATTTTAAACGCCCAGCGCATGTGCGACAGCATGGTCAAGGACGCGCAGAGCCGCGCCGATCTGCTCATTCGCGACGCGGAGATCCGCGCCAAGAAGATTGTCGACAGCGCCGACGCCACCATTGAGAACAAAAAGCATGAGTTCGAGAGCCTCAAGGCCGAGGTCTCGCGCTTTCGCGGCGAACTCATTGACATGTACAAGTCCCATCTGGATGTGATCCGCGAGCTGCCCGCCTTTGAGAACCCGGAGGCGGACGCGACGCTGCCGCCGCCTGAGAGCGATGAGCAGCCCGAGCCGGAGCAGGACTATGCCGAGCCGCCGGCGTATGAGACCCGTGAGCCGGAGCCCGCACCCCAGCCGGAGACGGCGCGCAGCACGCCCGAGCCGGAGCCCGAGCGCAGCGCCCCCGAGCCGGAGGAGCCGGCGCCGAGCTACGATGTGATCGAGGAAGAGGAATACGAGTATGCCGGTTATGAGCCGGCACCCGTTTCGACGGGCTCTTTTACCGACACGGTGGACCTCGATTTTCACGAGGTCTATGACGATGAGAACGCGGACACCCGCGAGCTCACCGTGGAGGATATGCGCTTTGACGCGCCGGAGCCGGAGCGCAGCGCCCCGGAGCCCGAGCCCGAGAAGTCCCGCCGCAGCCGCTTTGCGGACATGCTCAAGTTCGGCGCCGACTACGACATCGACGGCGACGATGAGGATGACGACGAAGACGAGGACGACGAGGATGAGGACGAGGCGTTTGAGCGCCGCTTCTTCCGGCGGAAAAAATAGCCAGTATTTCCAGTATTTAAGGAGAGAAAACAATGAGCGTGGACTACAATAAGACACTCAATTTGCCCGAGACCGACTTCTCCATGCGGGCAAATCTGCCGACGAAAGAGCCCGAGATGCTCGCGGCGTGGGAGAGCGGCGGCTTCTATGAGAAGCTGCTGGAAAAAAACGAGGGCAAGCCCCTCTACATTCTGCACGACGGCCCTCCCTACGCCAACGGCGACATTCACACCGGGCACGCGCTCAACAAGATTTTAAAGGACTTCATCATCCGCTATAAGAACATGGCGGGCTTCAAGGCCCCCTATGTGCCGGGGTGGGACACCCACGGTCTGCCCATTGAGTCGCAGGCCATCAAAAAGCTCGGCATCAACCGCGCCGAGACGGGCCCGGTCGAGTTTCGGCGCATCTGCCGCGACTTTGCGCTCGGCTATGTCGACAACCAGCGCGAGCAGTTCAAGCGCCTCGGCGTGACCGGCGACTGGGAACACCCCTATCTGACCCTCACGCCCGACTTTGAGGCGCGCCAGATCGAGGTCTTCGGCGAGATGGCCAAAAAGGGCTACATCTACAAGGGCCTGCGCCCGGTGTACTGGTGCCCCCACGACGAGACGGCTCTCGCCGAGGCGGAGATCGAGTACAGCGAGGATCCCTGCACCTCCATCTATGTGAAGTTCAAGGTCAAGGACGACAGAGGCCTGATCTTCGACAGGGCGGCGGGCCTCGACTGCTATGTCGTGATCTGGACCACCACCACCTGGACGCTGCCTGGAAACGTCGCGATCTGCCTCGGGCCGGACTTTGAGTACTCGCTCATCCGCGCCGGAGAGGAGGCCTACCTCGTCGCGAGCGAGCGGGTGGACTATCTGCGCCAGGTCGCGGGTCTCGGCGAGGTCGAGGTGCTGGCCACCTACACGGGCCGCGAGCTCGAGTTTGTCACCACGCAGCACCCGTTTCTCGAGCGCGACTCGGTGCTCATCGTGGGCGACCATGTCACACTCGACAGCGGCACCGGCTGCGTACACACCGCGCCCGGCTTTGGCGCGGACGACTTCAACATCTGCCAGAACGCCTACAAGGGCATGTTCCCGGTTCTCGTGCCGGTGGACGGGCGCGGCGTTCTCACCGAGGAGGCGGGCGAGCTCTCGGCCGGCCTCTACTACGACAAGGCGAACAAGGTCATCTTCGACCATCTCAAAGAGACGGGCGCTCTGCTCGCGAGCGAGCAGCTGACCCACCAGTATCCCCACTGCTGGCGGTGTAAGAGCCCGATTCTCTTCCGCGTCACCGAGCAGTGGTTCTGCTCGGTGGAGGATTTCAAGCCCCAGACGCTCGAGGCGATTCGCGGGGTGAAGTGGTACCCGGCCTGGGGCGAGGAGCGCATCAGCGCCATGGTCACCGACCGGCGCGACTGGTGCATCTCGCGGCAGCGTCTGTGGGGCGTGCCGATTCCGATCTTCTACTGCCGCGAGTGCGGCGAGCCCATCATCAACGACGCGACCATCAAGGCGGTGGCCGACCTCTTCCGCCGCGAGGGCAGCGACGGCTGGTATGCGCACACGGCCGACGAGATTCTCGCCGGGGCGGGCGTCACCTGCGGCAAGTGCGGCGCGGCGGGCTTTGAGAAGGAGACCGACATCATGGACGTCTGGTTCGACTCCGGCTCGTCGCACACGGCTGTGCTCGAGCAGCGCGAGGGGCTCCAGTGGCCGGCCGACCTCTATCTCGAGGGCAACGACCAGCACCGCGGCTGGTTCCAGTCGTCGCTTCTGACGGCGGTCGCGACGCGGGGCGAGGCGCCCTACAAGGCGGTTCTGACCCACGGCATGGTGGTCGACGGCGAGGGCAGGAAGATGTCGAAGTCGCTCGGCAACGGCATCGACCCGATGGATGTGGTCAAGCAGAGCGGCGCCGACATTCTGCGCCTGTGGGTCTCCTCGGCCGACTACACGGGCGAGGTGCGCCTGTCCAAAGAGATTTTAAAGCAGCTCTCGGAGATCTACCGCAAGATCCGAAATACCGCGCGCTACATTCTCGGCAACCTCACCGGCTTTGATGTGAAAGCCGATATGGTCGCGCCCGCGGATATGGAGGAGATCGACCGCTGGGCCCTGTCGAAGCTCGACGAGCTCATCGCAAAGGTCACGGCGGCCTACGACAGCTTTGAGTTCTATCAGGTCTTCCATCTGGTTCACAACTTCTGCGTGGTGGACATGAGCAACTTCTACCTGGACGTCATCAAGGACCGCCTCTACTGCGAGGGGGCGCAGAGCCCTGAGCGCGCAAGCGCCCAGAGCGCCATGTTCCGCGTGCTCGACGCGCTGACGCGCATGATCGCGCCCATTCTCGCTTTCACCGCCGAGGAGATCTGGCACGCCATGCCCCACCTCGACGGGGAGGATACCGAGAGCGTCTTCTTCAACGGCTTCCCGAAGGCGGGCGAGGGCGCCGGCCTTGTGGACGGCGCCAAGTGGGAGCGCGTGCACGCGCTGCGCGACGACGTGAAAAAGGCGCTGGAGCTTGCGCGCAGCGAGAAGTTCATCGGCGCGGCGCTCGAGGGCAAGGTGGTGCTCCACGGCACGCCGGAGGCCATCGGCGAGATTCGCGCGATGGACGTGGATCTGGCGACCCTCTTCATCACCTCGGGCGTGGAGCTTGCCGACGACGGCCCCGGCAAGGGCTTTGCGGGCGAGAGCTTCGCGGGTGTGAGCGTGGAGGTTCTGAAAGCCGACGGCGAGAAGTGCGAGCGCTGCTGGCGGTATCTGCCGTCGGTGGGAAGCGTGGCGGAGCACCCGACGCTCTGCGAGCGCTGCGCCCACGTGGTCGGTAAACTGTAACAACACCATTTTGGGGCGGAGGAGATCCTCCGCCCTTTTTAAGGAGAATGACTGTGATCTGGATTGCCATCATCGCGGCGGGCGCAGCGCTCGACCGCATCTCAAAGGTGCTCGCAAGCCACTTTTTAAAGAGCGTGAACACCGTGCCGATCATAGAGAATGTCTTCCACCTGACCTATGTGGAAAACGACGGCGCGGCCTTTTCCATTCTGCGCGGGCAGAGGTGGCTGCTGGTCGTTGTGACCTGCATCGGCATCGCCGCGATTCTCTACGCGATCCTCTTCGGGAGAATCAAGTCGAAGACGCTGCTCTGGGCGCTGTCGCTGATTGCGGCGGGGGGCATCGGAAACCTGATCGACCGGCTGTTTCACCACGGGCGCGTCATCGACTACTTCGACTTTCGGCTGATCAACTTCCCTGTGTTCAATGTGGCCGACGTGCTCGTGACGGCGGGCGCGGTGCTGCTGTTTGTGTACATTCTGTTTTTCTTTGACAAGGGGGAGAAGCCCGCTCAGGGGGGAGCTGCCGATGAGGCATGAAATCGCAGCCGCGGCGGCCGATGAGGGCGAGAGGGCCGACCGCTTTCTCGCCGGCCGCATCGAGGAGCTGACCCGCTCGGCGGCGGCAAAGCTGCTCGAAGAGGGAAAAGTCACTACAAATGGTAATATCATATCAAAAAATTACAAAATAAGGCCGGGCGATGTGCTCGCAGTGGAGATTCCCGAGCCGGAGCTGCTCGCGGTGACGCCGCAGGAGATCCCGCTCGACATCGTCTACGAGGACGCAGAGCTGCTGGTTGTGAACAAGCCCCGCGGCATGGTGGTGCACCCGGCGGCGGGCAACTACTCGGGCACGCTCGTCAACGCCCTGATGGCCCACTGCCGGGACAGTCTCTCCGGCATCAACGGGGTCATCCGCCCGGGCATCGTGCACCGAATCGACAAGGACACGAGCGGTCTTCTCATTGTGGCGAAGACCAACGCCGCGCACCTGTCGCTCGCGGCGCAGATCAAAGAGCACAGCTTCAAGCGCGAGTACGAGGCGGTTCTCATCGGCTCGCTGCGCGACGACGCGGGCACGGTGGACCGCCCCATCGGCCGCAGCGAGCGCGACCGCAAGAAGATGGCCGTCACCGACAAAAACAGCCGCCCGGCCGTCACCCACTATGAGGTGATCGGGCGCTACCCGGGCTACACCCATGTGCGCTGCCGGCTCGAGACCGGGCGCACGCACCAGATTCGCGTGCACATGGCGAGCATCGGCCACCCGGTCGCGGGCGATGAGGTGTACGGGCCGAAGCGCCAGGGTCTGCCCTTTGCCGGGCAGTGTCTGCACGCGCGCACCATCGGCTTTGTGCACCCGGCGAGCGGCGAGTGGATGGAATTTGACAGCGGTCTGCCGGAATATTTTGCCCGGTTCTTGACAAAGCTTGCGCAGCGTGGTATAAAATAAAGCGGTGTGAGAAGCCGCAGAGGCCTCGCACACAAGTAAATAGGCACAGGGGTGCTGGGAGCCATTCCCGGCTGAGATGGGGCAAAACGCAGCCCCGGGCCCTCAAACCTGATCCGGATAATGCCGGCGTAGGAAAGGCTTTCAGTGGGCTTTTTGGGTCCGTTTCCTATGGGAGACGGACCCTTTCTTTTTTGCCCCGGCGGGTCCGAAATAAGAGGAGGACAAGACAATGCAGACAACAAGAATCAGTAAGGCGAGAGTCATCGCGGAGTGCGGCATCATGCTCGCGATCGCGTATGTGCTCTCCATGTTCAAGCTGTGGGAGATGCCGCAGGGCGGCTCGGTCACGTTTCTGTCCATGCTGCCGGTGCTGCTCGCGGGGTACCGCGTGGGGCCGAAGTGGGGGCTTGTGATGGGCTTTGCCTACTCGCTGCTGCAGCTCGTATTCGACTTTCGCGGGCTCGGCGTGTCGGGAACGGCGCTCGCGCTGGCGGTGGTCTTTGACTACCTGATTCCCTTTACGGCGCTCGGCCTTGCGGGCCTGTTCAAAAAGCTCAAATACGGCTTCCCGATCGGCTGCGGTGTGATGATCTTCGTGCGCTTTCTCTGCCATCTGGTCTCGGGCATCGCCGTGTGGAGCGTGTGGGCGCCCGAGGGCATGAGCCCGTTTATGTATTCGCTGGCCTACAACGGCTCCTACATGGGGATTGAGTTTGTGGCCACCGTCGTGGTCGCCGTGGTGCTGACGAGGATTGATTCGTTCAACAAGTACATCAACCAGACTCTGTGAGACAAGAGCGGGGGAGCGGGCTGCGGTCCGCTCCCCTTTGCGCGGGCGGGAGAACGAGGCCCGCGCCGCGACGCAGGAGCCGTCCCCGGCCGGGGGCGGCTCCTGTTTACAGTTTTGCCCCGGTGTGGTATCATAGCAGGGTATGTGAGAGGGGAGGCTGTCGGATTGGAACCGATTTTTCGTGGCTTGCTTCTCGTGTCGGACTTTGACGGGACACTCGCCGCGCACGGAAGCTACATTTCAGAAAAAAACGACGCGGCGATTCGCCGCTTCATCGAGCTCGGCGGGCGCTTCACCATCAGCACGGGCCGCGCGCCCGGCTCGATCTGCGAGCGCATTGGGCAGATTCCCGTCAACGCCCCGCTGCTGTGCAGCAACGGCTCGACTTTCTTTGAGCGCGACCGGGGAAAGGTGCTCTGGTGTCACCCGATTGAGACCGGGCTGATTCACCGCATTGTCCGCGAGGTCTATGAGCAGTTTCCCGGCACCGCCATCGAGATCTTTGAAAACGACACGCTCTATCTGCTGCGGCGAAACAGCTACTCGGACCGCCACACCGAGATGGAGACCGCGGTGATCGTGCCCTGCACGCCCGAGCGGCTGCCGCAGGTGATCACGAAAGTCATTTTTGTCGATGAGAACGCGGCGCTTCAGAAAGTGCGCGCGCACCTTGTCAGGCAGGGCCACGAGATCGAGCATGTGTTCACCTATGTGAGCTATCTTGAGCTGATGAAGCGGGGCGTGGACAAGGGCTCGGGCCTGCGCGAAATCGCGGAGTATCTCGGAATCGAAAGGGAGAAGACCGCGGCGGTCGGAGACTACTACAACGACATTCCCATGCTCCGGCAGGCGGCGCTCGGCGCGGCGGTGGCAAACGCGCTGCCCGAGGTGCGCGAGGCGGCGGACGTCGTGGTCTGCAGCAACGCCGAGGGGGCGGTCGCCGAGGTGATCGCAGAGCTGGAACGGCGCGTCCGCAGCGGCCTTTTGGGCTGAAAAAGCGCCCCGAAAGATTTGACAACGGGCGCGCAAACCGATAGAATAGACAGTGGCGGCGGATGCCTTGTCCGCCCGCGTACCGAAGTGGAAAAACAAAATTTACCATAAGGGGGACATACCATGGATGCTATGGAAAACAAGCGTCTGCAAGCGACGGCCGCAAAGGTGAGACTGGGCGCCGTTGAGGCGGTCTACTCGGCCAAATCCGGCCATCCCGGCGGGTCTCTGTCCATTGCGGACATTCTGACCTACCTCTATTTCAAAGAGATGAACATCGACCCGAAAAACCCGAAGTGGGAGGATCGCGACCGCTTCGTGCTCTCCAAGGGGCACACGTCGCCGGCCTACTACTCGACGCTCGCCCACCGCGGCTTCTTTGACGTGGAGCTGCTTAAGACGTTCCGCAAGCCCGACAGCATCTTGCAGGGCCACCCGGACATGAAGCACATCCCCGGCGTCGACATGACCACGGGCTCGCTGGGTCTCGGCCTTTCGGCCGCCTGCGGCATGGCGCTCTCGGGCAAGCTCTACAACAAGGACTACCGCGTCTACGCGGCCGTCGGCGACGGCGAGAGCCAGGAGGGCCAGATCTGGGAGGCCGCCATGTTCGCCGCCCACTACAAGCTCGACAACCTCTGTGTCGTCATCGACTCGAACGGCCTTCAGATCGACGGGCCGGTCACCGAGGTCATGAGCCCGCTGCCCTTTGACAAGAAGTTTGAGGCGTTCAACTGGAACGTCATCTGCATCGACGGCCACAACTTCGACGAGATCGAGGCGGCCTACAAGGCGGCGCGCGCGTGCAAGGGCAAACCGACCGCCATCATCGCCAAGACCGTCAAGGGCAAGGGCGTCTCGTTCATGGAGAACAACGTCGGCTGGCACGGCGCGGCCCCGAACGACGAGCAGTACAAGACCGCGGTGGAAGATTTGACCGCGATTCTCAAGAAAGCGGAGGTGTGAGACCATGGCTGACAAGATTGCAACCAGAGAAGCTTACGGCGCGGCCCTTGCGGAGTTTGGCGCCGACCACGATTTCATCGTCATGGACGCCGACCTCGCTGCGGCGACCAAGACCGGCGTTTTCAAAAAGGCGTTCCCCGAGCGCTTCATCGACTGCGGCATCGCCGAGGGCAACATGATGTCGGCTGCGGCCGGCATCGCCTCGACCGGCAAGACCGTGTTTGCGAGCACCTTTGCGATGTTCGCCGCGGGCCGCGCGTTTGACGCGGTGAGAAACTCCATCGGCTACCCGCATCTCAACGTCAAGATCGGCGCGACCCACGCCGGTATCTCGGTCGGCGAGGACGGCGCGACCCACCAGTGCAACGAGGACATCGCGCTCATGCGCACCATTCCGGGCATGACGGTCATCAACCCCGCCGACGCCACCGAGGCGAGAGCCTGCGTCAAGTGGGCGATGGAGAACGAGGGTCCGGTCTACATGCGCTTCGGGCGCCTGGCCGTGCCGGTTCTGTTCGACCAGGACAGCTACAAGTTTGAAGTCGGCAAGGGCATTGTGCTCAAGGACGGCAAGGATGTCGCCATCTTCGCGACCGGTCTGATGGTCGCCGAGGCGATCGAGGCAGCGGAGTCGCTCAAGGCGGAGAGCATCGACGCCGCCGTCATCAACATTCACACCATCAAGCCCATCGACCGCGAGCTCATCACCGAGTACGCGAAAAAGTGCGGCTGCATCGTGACCGCTGAGGAGCACAGCGTCATCGGCGGTCTCGGCGGCGCGGTGAGCGAGGTCGTCAGCGAGACCTGCCCGGTGCCGGTTCTCAAAGTCGGCGTGATGGATACGTTCGGCAAGTCCGGCCCCGCGCCGAAGCTTCTGGAGCTGTTCCATCTCAAGGCGCCCGACATTGCGGCCATGGCGAAGAAAGCCGTCGCGCTCAAGAAGTAGGCGCCGATGGGAAAAGTGGAAAAGCTCGCCATCTTCGACATTGACGGCACGCTGCATGTGACGGCGGCCATGGCGATACCGGCCTACCAGAAAGTCATGCCCGAGTTCGGCTTTGCGCCCGCGAGCGACGAGGCGATCATCTCGTCGTTCGGCGACAACTCCGAGGAGATTTTGCGCAAGCTCGGCATCTCGGCCCCGCCCGACGTGATCGACGCGTTCAACGCGCGCATGAAGATCGTCGACTGGGAGATGATGAAAGAGCGCGGCCAGTTCTACCCCGGCGTGATGCAGACGCTCGCCCGGCTCAAAGAGGCGGGAATTCCCATGGCGGTCTGTTCGATGTGCACCGAGAACTACAGGCTTCAGATCTATGAGAAGTTCGGCATCGGCGAGTACATGAGCGGCTACCGCACCGAGGAGTGGGGCGACGACAAGATTGTCGTGCTCAAGAGTCTGCTCGACGAGTTTCAGCCCGAGCGGGCCGTCATGATCGGCGACCGGTTCTTCGATCTGCGCGCGGCGCGCGCAAACGGCATTCCGACCATCGGCTGCCTCTACGGCTACGCACCGGACGAGGTGCGCGACGCGGAGTACACGGTCGAGTCGGCCGACGAGCTCTTTGACACGATTGTCAGAGCGCTCAGCTAGAGTAAAGGAGAGAGACGGGGGACCCCCCGTCTCTTTTTTGCAAAAAATGGAAAGTTTACTTGACATCAATGGTGAGCTGTGGTATCCTGTGAATGGAAAGCGAACTTGACATGGAGGTGGTCGCTTGAAAAATCGGCTGGAAGAGCTGCGCCGGGCGCGCGGTCTTCGCCAGGAGGAGCTGGCCGAGGCGCTCTCGGTCACACGGCAGACCATCGGCTCGCTGGAGAACGGGCGGTACAACCCGTCGATTCTGCTCGCGATGAAGATCGCGCGCTACTTCAATCTGCCGGTGGAGGAAATTTTTATCTATGAGGAGGAGACTTAAATGAAAAAGTGGAAGATTCCGCTGTTGGGGCTCGGTATGATTCTGGCCTGCGGCGTGTGTATGCTCGGGGTGTTCGTGGTGACGGGGGAGGCGCAGAAGACCCTCTCGGGGCTTCTCATCGGCGTGGGCGCGGGCGTATTCGGCGCGTGTTTTGCCAATTTGGTCACGGCGCTGGTTCAGGCGAAAAACCCCCAGTATGCAAAGCGGGTCGAAATTGAAAAGACCGATGAGCGCAACCAGCGCATCAACACGCTCGCCAAGGCCAAGGCCTACGACGCGATGGTGACCCTCTTCGGGCTTCTGATGATCAGCTTTGTGCTCATGGGCGAGAGCATGCGCGCGGTGCTTTTCATGGTGGGCGCCTATCTGCTGGTCACGGCGATTCACATTTTCTATGTGAGCCGGTTTTCCAAGATGCTATGACCGCGGCGCAGAGACCCGGTGACGCGCCGGATTTCCAGCAGATCTGCGAGCGTGTGAGAAACCCGCTCTTTGAGAAATTCTGCGGGGAGCTCTGCGGGCGCTACGGTGCCGCCCCGCGGATTGAATACAGCCGGTGCAGCATGGAGCCGGGGTGGAATGTCAAATTCAGAAAGGCGGGCCGGGCGCTGTGCACCCTCTACCCGCGCGAGGGCTGGTTTACGGCCATGGTGGTCATCGGCCGGCGCGAGCTGGCCGAGGCCGAAGCGCTGCTTGAGAGATCACACAGCGGGCTGCGCGAAATTTTTGAGCGAACCCGCGAGGTCAACGGACAGAGATGGCTCATGATTGACCTGGAGGACGACGGCGAGCTCTGCTGCGATGCGCTGCGGCTCATCGAGATCAAAAGCCGCTGCTGACGGGGAAAGCGCGAAGCGGCACATGTTTAAAAGAGAAGAGAGAGCGGCAAAAGCCGCTCTCTCTTGATTTTTCTAACTGTTGCCTTGTAAGATCTCTTTATAGATGAATCCACAGTGCTTGAAGTTCATGCTCTCTGTTTAGACAAGCAATAGCATTATCAAGAAACTTAATATTCAGCCATCCGCCATAAGGTCTGCTGTCTCCAACGCAAAACCAACCCGTGTCGGAATCATAATAGCTTTTCCACGGCGATGCACTGTCATCCAATTGCCATGTGCCATAATCGTAGTCTTCTTCTAATTTTAAAGCACATTCTTTCACATCCACAGGCGCCTCTAATTTCTTTCGAATCCATGAGGTGCTCGGCGACAACCCGTATACCTGATTGGCGCACATATCCGTTGTTTGAAAGCCAATCTGTATATAGGCTATCTGTAATGTAATATCCGAATGTACCTCTGGCGATGTATCCATCCCTTTTTCATCTTTGTTATAGAATACTCGATTTTTTATCTGATTTTTTACTGCAGCATTCAACTTTGCCATTATTAAACCTCATTTCTTTACAAAATTAAAATGAACAATTGTATTGGTATCTAAGTCAATCACTAATTGCCACACTCCCTGAGCACCTCTGAAAGAGCCAGGTACTTCCCATCGAACTCCATTCGATAAAGCGCGATCTTTTATGGGCTGTCCGGCTTGCATTTTCGCTCCGATGAATCCTCGCTCTGCCGACGGCAGAGCAGTCTCTCGCCCTTGTCTCTCCACAAAAAACAGGCCGCCCCTTTGGGCGACCTGTTTTTGGCGGAGAGAGAGGGATTCGAACCCTCGGTGGGGTATTAGCCCACACACGATTTCCAATCGTGCGCCTTAGACCAGCTCAGCCATCTCTCCATAGCTGCTTGTCCAATTTGCGACTAGATAATAATACCAGACCAAGGCCCGGTTGTCAACGGTTTTTCGGGTTTTCACAGGGGCTGCGCGATCTCCGCGGCCACTTCCCGGGCGAGCGCTTCAAGCTCCTGCGGCATGCCCTGATCGGTGTTGGCCAGAACCCGGCAGCCCATCTGCCGGGCCTCCCAGAGATTCGCGACAAACTTCAGCGTCAGAAGATTCGCGGCGGTCTCCGCTTCGGCGACGGCGCTGCCCGCCGTGATGAGAAAATAGATCTTCTTCCTCTTTTCCACTCTGCGCCCGCGGCCGTAGGTCTGTGTGAAGCGCGGCTGCATGCGGTCGATGACCGCCTTGAGCGGGGCCGGAATCGAGTTGAAATAAATCGGATAGGCCACCAGAATCAGATCGGCCGCCTCGAGCGCCGCCGTCAGGCCGTCCATGTCGTCGCGCCGAAAGCACGCGCCCGTTTTGTCACACGCGCCGCACCCGATGCAGGGCGACACCGCCATGTCATAGGCGTCAAACCGGTCGACTTCGGCGCGCGGATACTGCCCGAGCACCGCGTCGAGCAGCCGCGCCGTGTGGCCCGCCCGCCGCGGCGAGCCGAAGAGAACACAGATTCTCATAGAGTCCCTCACAGTGTCGCGCTGTGGTCGCAGTACTCGCACAGCAGATTCGCCGGATTTTCCGCCGGGCGCTTGAAGCGCTGCGGCAGATAGAGCTCGTGGTTGGTGATGCAGCGCGGGTTGCGGCACCGCAACCCGTCCACATTCGAGCGCGGCGGCTGCGGCTCATAGCGCGCGCCGTCCTGCGTGAGCAGATAGAGCAGCGCCATGCGCACATACATGCCGTTTTCGGCCTGCTTGAAGTAGATGCACCGGCTGTCCTCATCGACTTCGTCGGTGATCTCGTCGATCTTCGGCAGCGGGTGCATGACGATCAGATCGCGCGGCGCGAGCGCCATCTTGGCCCGGTCGAGAATGTACTTGCCCGACTGCTCGTGATACTCCTCGTCGCTCGCGAAGCGCTCCTTTTGAATGCGCGTCATGTAGAGCACATCGAGCTCGCCGATGCAGTCCTCGATGCGGTCGACCTCGGTGTAGCGGCAGCCCGACGCCTCGAGCTCCTCAATGGTGTAGGCGGGCAGACGCAGCTCCTTGGTCGAAATCAGCGTAAAGCTGTTGCCCGGAAAGCGGATCAGCGCCTTGATCAGCGAGTGGACTGTGCGCCCGTTTTTCAGATCGCCGCAGAAGCCAACCCGGTTGCCCTCGAGGCTGCCGCGGTACTGCTTGATGGTGAGAAGATCGGTCAGGGTCTGGGTCGGGTGCATGTGGCCGCCGTCGCCGGCGTTTATCACCGGCACGCGCGAGTAGAGAGTCGCCGCCATGGCCGCTCCCTCGAGCGGGTGGCGCATGGCGATGGCGTCGACGTAGTTTGCCACGGTGCGCACGGTGTCCTTGAGATTTTCTCCCTTTGACACCGAGGAGTTGTAGGGGTCGGAAAAGCCGATGTAGCTGCCCCCGAGGCGCAGCATCGCGGCCTGAAACGAAAAGCGGGTGCGCGTGCTGGGCTCAAAAAACGTGGTGCCGAGCACCTTTCCCCGGCAGACGTCGGCGTAGTCGAGCGGCCGCTCGATCATCTGCGCCGCCGTGCGGCTGATCTGCTCCCAGTCGGAGAGGGGCATGTCCCCAAAATCACAAAGATGTCTGCTCTCCACACAGTTACCCCCTCGCATTTCTCTTCTTACTATCTTACCAGCCGGGGGCTCAAAAAACAACAGGCACTTGGCCGCGATTTCGACAAAAGTAAAATCCCAAAAGGATTTCCTTTTGGGATCTTTACCAACTGTATATGCTCAATTAGGAGTTCATAGCTTTTTCGATCATCTTTTTGACCATCTCGCCGCCGATGGAACCGGCCTGCTTGGAAGTCAGATCACCGTTGTAGCCCTGCTTCAGAGTGACGCCCACGGCGCTGGCCGCCTCGGTCTTATATCTGTTGAGAGCCTCTTTGTTCTTGCTGTTGGTGCTGTTAGCCATTTCGTTTTCATCTCCTTTACTTTTGTTCTGGGTGATTGCCCATTCCTAGTATCACCGCGCAGTCAAAACGTATGTATGGAATTTTCTGGTTTTTGAATCGCTCTGATCAGCGATGCGGAAACCTCCAGCGCGGTGTGCTGTTGTCCGTCCGCTTTCCGGGTGTATTCCCGGCTCTGAATGCGCCCGGTGAGCTCCACCTCGTCACCCACGCGAAGAAGATTTGCCCGCCGGGCCATGCTCTCCCAGCAGATCACGGGCAGATAGTCGCTGCGGCCGCCGGGCCGGCTCACGGCGAGAAGCAAGTCGGCGATCTGCCGCCCGGCCGGGGTCTCTCTGAGCGCCGGCGCGCGGCAGAGCCAGCCGCGAAGCGACACGCGGTTTTCATAGACAAAGGGCTGCGCCGCGGGCTGCACACGGTCGGGGTAGACCTGTAAAATCAGCCGTGAGCGGCCGTCCTCGCGCCGGTTCTGTGAGCCGAAGCGGCCCTCCACCGTCAAAACGTCGCCCTTGCGCGCCGCGTGTTCGAGCAAAACGGGCACGCGGTCGACAGCGCCGCTTCGCCGCTCGACAGAGAGCGCGCAGAGAAAACCGCCCCGGCAGGGCGCCGGCGGTTCGGCCACCCGGCCCGTCAGGCGGCAGCGGTTTGCGCTTTGAAAATTTGTCATAGTCGCCTCCTACAGAAGATCGGCCAGCCCCAGCGCGGCGCAGGCCGCGCAGAACGCGAGCACCTCGTAGTAGTCCTCCCCCACGGGGACGGGCATCACAATGTCCTGCTCGCCCACCTCGTGGCCGCGCAGATCGGCAAAGGAGCGCGAGATGCACACCGTCGCCTCGTCGGTCGCGACCGACGAGTAGGTCAGCGTATCCTTGCCGGTCATCCCGCAGGAGATGGTGTGTAGCCCCCGCTCCGAGAGCATGGCGAGAGCCTGCGCGTTTTTGCTGTCCACCACAGCGATGCCGTCGGCGGCGCCGGTGAGCGCGGCTGTGACCACGCGCGGCTCCACGCGGTTTTTCACCACCACAAGATCCTTCGGAAAGGCCGCAAGGCTCTGCCCGTCGTCGCCGTCATAGATCAGATAGTCGATGCACGCGAGCCCCTCGCGCGGCACGCGGAAGCCGTCGTCCGTCAGGTAGAGAAACTGCTTTTCGTGCCCGCTTAAAAAATCCAGAAGAAGCCTGCCGATTTTTTGATCCGCCCGCCTGCCAACGAGCAAAATGGTCTTCAAACATTCTCACCCGGCCTTATTTTCAGATTCACTGTTCAGTATCTGCATTCCGGCGTGATCTATGTAATAATTGTCCTTGTAAATCAGATCGTTGATGAGAACGAATTCATAGCCGTCCGCCTGAAGCGCCTCAATGACTCCGGGCAGCGCCGCGGGCGTGTTTTTCGCCGCGTTGTGAAAGAGCACAATCGAGCCGGGCTTGACCTTGCCGGTCACACGCTTGACAATGTCGGAGGACGGCGGGTCTTTCCAGTCGAGCGAGTCGACGTCCCACTGGATGACATAGTGGCCGACCTCTTTGGCCGTCTCGAGAACCGAGTTGCTGTAGTCGCCGTAGGGCGGGCGGATGAGGTTGCTCTTCTTGCCCGTGACGGCCTCAATTTTGTCGGAGCAGTCGGTGATCTCCTTTGCGATCTGGTCGCGCGAGAGCTGCGGCAGATGGGCGTGGGTCGACGAGTGGTTTTGGATGTCGTGCCCCGCGTCGGCGAGCGCCTTGACCGACTCGGGGTACTTGTCGACCCACTCGCCGACGACAAAGAACGTCGCCTTGACGTTGTACTTGCCGAGAATGTCAATGAGCATCTGCGTGTCCTCGTTGCCCCAGGCCGCGTCAAAGCTGATGGCGACCTTTTTGGTCTCGCCCACATCCACATTGTAAATGGGAATCTGGCGCTTTTCGGTGGCGGCCGCAATAAAATTCAGGGTGTTCCTGTAATTGATGCCGAAAAACAGCACCAGACACAGCGCGATCACCGAAAACGAGCCGAGCATCTTTTTCGTCACAACAAACACTTTCATAAGCTTCCCTCACACCGCGAACCCGCGGCGCCGCGTTTGCGGCAGCGGCGCGCCAATACTACTGATAATACCTATTCCCGAAAAAGGCGCATTATGTGACGACATCTTGTCTTTTTTCAAAAATTTTAGGTGTTGTCCTCGTAAAATGGGACATGTTTTTCGACACCGCCGCGCAATTGTCACTTTTTTCTTGCCCCGGTTCTGTGATAAGATAGAGAAAACCGAACGCAAAGGAGCAATTCGTATGACGCAGACGACCAATACGCTGATCACATCCGACGGCGCAAAGCTCTATTTCAAACGGTTTCTGCCCGATGGGCACCCGCGCGCGCTGCTGTGCATCGTGCACGGGCTCGGCGAGCACATCGACCGCTACACCCGCATGGCCGAGTTCTACACGGCCCAGGGCTTTGCCGTCTTCGGCATCGACAACCGCGGCCACGGCCGCACCCAGGCCCCCGGCGGACCCGGTCACGCCGCGCCGCGCCGCCTCGTGCTCGACGATGTGGCCCTCGAGCTGCGCACCATGAAAAAGGAGTATCCCGATCTGCCCGTGTTTCTCTACGGCCACAGCCTCGGGGGCAACATCGTGCTCTCCTACCGTACGCTGCGCGGCGACATGGTCGACGCCTATGTGGTCACGTCGCCCTGGCTCATCCTCGCGCAGCCGCTCTCAAAGCCAAAGGAGCTCGGCGGCCGGCTGCTGGCAAAGCTCAAGCCCGCCGCGCCCATAGAGACCGGGCTTGACGCCGCCGGCATCTCCACCGTCCGCGACGAGGTCGAGCAGTACCGCCGCGACCCGCTGGTACACGGCAAGATCTCGGCGCTCACCGCCATGGAATCGCTGGACCTGGCCAAAGAGATGCTCGCCCGCGCGGGTGATATCCACTCGCCGATTCTGCTCATCCACGGCGACAGCGACCCCATCTGCTCGGTTGAGGGCTCGCGCCTCTACGCGAAGAACTCGGGGGACTGGCTGCGCTATGTCGAGTTCCCCGGCGTGCGCCACGAGGTCCACAACGACACCTCCCGCGAAACGCTCTATGAGACTGTGCTCGCCTTTCTCGAGGAGCACATCAAGAAATAGCGTCACATTGTATCCCCCCTCTCTTTCGAGAGGGGGGAATTTTCATATATAGGAGAAAAGAAGTAAGCAAAGGTAACAAAAAGGAGGCGGGGAATTATAGAATAATTCTAACTCATGTGTTACGATATTATTAATTCTAACACATGAGGAGGAATGTGGAATATGCCATATGATGCAGACGAGACCATCGTCTACAACAGCAAGACCGGCCGGTGGGAGACCATGACCGGCAAACCTGTCAACATGCC